>JAIELM010000554.1 GCA_019752975.1 Undibacterium sp.
CAAAATAAAATCACACAAAACTGCCTCGCAAACTCATCCGCCATCATCTCAAACCCTAATGGAAATTCTCGGTTTAAATCGAGCATTCCTATGTGTTTTTGTAAATAATCGCGTAAATAATTGCGTAAATAAATGTGCGGGTACAAGCGTTAGTGTTGTAGTTTGTTAATCCACGGAATTGACGCTCACGTTGGATGACGTGGGTGATTTAGGTCAATCGGTGTCGAAGACATTTGTGAGACGGACTTTGGGTTTTCTTTCTGTCGTATGCACCAACCACGAAGATTTCGATGGTTTCCATGTCGAGTTGAGCGATGACTCAGTTTGGTACGGCGGTGGTCTTTAGATGTCCAAATTTGGGTTCTGTCCTATGATAAAATGGCGCGATGATTTAATAAGGGCATTGAGTTTTTCATTGGAGTCTTATTGTCGTCATTTGAGTTGTGAAGAGCGCAATGCTAATCATGAAATTATATTGTCTACTGGATATCAACAGAACAGAGTATGTCGCTAGATTTAACCAACCATTTTTTGATTGCCATGCCCACGCTCAATGATCCTGTTTTTGGCGGAACGGTGATTTATATTTGCGAGCACAATGATGGTGGCGCCATGGGGTTGGTGGTCAATCGACCTACTGATATGACGATAGCCGATTTGTTTGATCGTATCGAGCTACCGCTGGAAATGATTCCCAATTCCCATCCACTCGGAAAAAATCCTGTTATGTTTGGCGGTCCTGTTCAGGCCGATAGAGGGTTCGTTTTGCACGCCCCCGCCGGACGTTTTTCGTCCACACTTAAAGTTACCGATGACATTAGTTTTACTACCTCGCGCGATATTTTGGAGTCATTAGCATTGGGTGAAGCGCCGCAGCGTCTTTTACTTTCGATTGGTTATGCTGGTTGGAGCGCAGGTCAATTGGAGCAAGAAATTCTGGATAATGGTTGGTTGACGGTGGCTGCAGATTTGCATGTGCTGTTTGATTTGCCGATAGAGCAGCGGTTTAACGCGGCGATGAAATTATTGGGTTTTGATCCTTTGATGCTGGCTTCTGTTGCGGGACATGCGTGATGATGCCGGCAGAAGGAACTGTACTAGCGTTCGATTTCGGCCTGAAACGCATTGGTGTAGCGGTAGGCAATACGGTGCTTTGTCAAGGTCAAGCATTGGCAATTATTGATGCCGCCAGTAATGACGCTAAGTTTGTCGCCGTCGCCAAGTTGATTGAACAATGGCAGCCGATGTTGTGTGTAGTTGGCTTGCCACGTCATCCCGACGGTACGGCACATGAAATGACGGTACGCTGCCAACGTTTTGCTAACCAATTGCACGGGCGCTTCAATGTGCCGATTGCGTTGGTGGATGAACGTTACACTTCGGCGGTTTTGCAAGCCAAGCAAGGCGAACGTATTGACGATCAAGCAGCGGCTCTTATTTTGCAACAGTATTTTGACCAAAAAGCGTGACCAAAAATCGTGACCAAAAATCGTAATCAAACATTTTGACTTACACGCTGACGAATATCTTAAATGCCTATGAAAAATCCACAACTAAATCAGCACGGCGAGCTACAACATTTGTTGGCGATAGACGGTCTGCCTAAAGCCATTATGCTGCAAATATTAGATACCGCTGCAAGCTATGTCGATCTAGAACAACGTGAACTAAAGAGTCTGCCCTTACTTCAAGGTAAATGTGTTTTTAATCTCTTTTTCGAGAACTCTACCCGCACCCGTACCACTTTTGAAATCGCCGCGAAGCGATTGTCGGCCGATGTGAATAGTCTCAATATCGCCGCCTCTAGTGCCAGCAAGGGCGAGACTTTGCTCGACACCATAGATAATTTGGTGGCGATGCAAGCCGATGTATTTGTTGTTCGACACGCGACTTCAGGCGCGCCTTTTCTGATTGCCAAACACCTTAACGATACCAAACAAGCTCATGTCCACGTGGTTAATGCGGGTGATGGTAGACACGAGCATCCGACCCAGGGTTTGCTCGACATGCTGACTATCCGTCATTATAAAAAAGACTTTAGCAATTTGACGGTGGCCATAGTTGGTGACGTTTTACATAGCCGCGTAGCACGTTCGGATATTCACGCCTTAACCACATTGGGTGCCGCTGAAGTGCGAGTGATAGGGCCTAAGACTTTGCTACCGGGTGGTTTAGAGCAAATGGGTGTGCGGGTTTTTACAGACATGAACTTGGGCTTAAAAGATGTCGATGTAGTGATTATGCTGCGGCTACAAAATGAGCGTATGACTGGTGCTTTGCTGCCTTCAAGCCAAGAGTATTTTAAGCAGTATGGTTTAACCCCAGAGCGACTTGCGCTAGCAAAATCTGATGCCATCGTCATGCATCCAGGTCCTATGAATCGCGGAGTGGAAATCGATTCTGCGGTAGCCGATGGATCACAATCCGTGATTCTGTCGCAAGTGACTTTTGGAATTGCGGTGCGGATGGCGGTGATGGGCATGGTTGCAAAATAGCTTAGTACCAAGCCACCATTTGAAATTATCGGAAAGAAGTGAAATGTCTTTACACATAAAAAACGGACGAGTGATTGATCCCGCCAATGCCGTGGACGAGGTCAAGGATGTCTTCGTTGCTGATGGAAAAATTGTCGCTTTTGGCAATGCGCCGATTGGTTTTGTCGCCGCTCAAACCATAGATGCTACGGGCTTCATAGTCGCACCTGGTTTAGTTGATTTGAGCGCGCGCTTACGTGAGCCGGGCTTTGAGTGCAAAGCCACACTAGAGTCCGAATTGCAGGCCGCCATGCGTGGTGGTGTGACTAGCCTAGTGTGTCCGCCAGATACCGATCCGGTGTTAGATGAAGCGGGTTTGGTAGAAATGTTAAAGCAGCGCGCAAAGTTGCAAAATAAGGCCAGAGTTTATCCTTTAGGCGCTTTAACCCTAGGGTTGAAAGGGCAAAATCTGACCGAGATGGCGGCCTTAACTGATGCTGGTTGCATGGGTTTCTCGCAAGCAGAAGAAGCGATAGTTGATACCAGCGTATTGCAACGCGCTTTGCAATACGCTGCGACTTTTGGTTTTACGGTGTGGCTGCGACCACAAGATGCTTTTATTGGTAAAGGCGGCGTGGCGCATAGTGGCCCTTTAGCTTCGCGATTAGGTTTGTCTGGAGTGCCAGTAATGGCCGAAACTATCGCTTTGCAAACCTTGTTCGAACTCATGCGTACCACAGGGGCAAGAGTGCATATCTGTCGTATTTCTTCCGCGGCTGGACTAGAGTTAATTCGTCTCGCCAAAAAAGAAGGTTTGCCCTTAACTTGTGACGTGGGTATACATCATGTGCACTTAACTGATGTGGATATTGGTTATTTTGATGCGAATGCGCGTCTCACTCCGCCTCTACGTAGTGGACGTGATCGTGATGCCATACTTGCCGCTTTGATTGACGGAACCATTGATGCCATTTGCTCAGACCATACTCCGGTTGATGATGACGAAAAAGCGCTCCCTTTTGCCGAAGCCAGTGCTGGTGCAACCGGCCTAGAATTGCTGCTTTCTTTGACCCTGAAATGGGCAGAAGATAGTCGTGGCGAGGTGAGTTTACCGCAGGCTCTAGCAAAAATTACGCGTGACCCTGCGGCTTTTCTTAGTCTCATTAGCGGCATAAACTGCGGTAGCATAGCGCTAGGCGATGTCGCGGATCTGTGCGTCTTTGATCCGCACGCACGTTGGTTGGTGAGCGCTGATGCACTCGTGAGTCAAGGTAAGCATACCCCCATGCTGGGCTATGAATTGCCCGGTGTCGTCAAAGCCACCATCGTGCATGGTCATCTGGCTTATCTCTCCACGAATTAATTTGCAGTCTATGAATAATTTACGATTTTATTGGCGTCAGCTGCGCGTGATTTTGCATGTCTTAATTGGTGTGATGACCTGCGCATTGATTTTCCCTTGGGTGGGGGCGCAGAATCAAGAGTTTTTGATACGGCGTTGGTCGAGTCAATTACTTGGTTTATGTAAGATTAAACTACATTTTATCGATAAGAGTCATGGGAAGAGCGCGGCGCACGCTCTTATCATCGCCAATCATGTATCTTGGTTAGATATTTTTGTGATCAATGCATGGCGTCCCTGTCACTTTGTCGCCAAAGCGGATATTCGTAGTTGGCCTATCGCTGGTTGGCTAAGTGCGCAAGCGGGAACGATATTTCTCGCGCGTGGCAAACAAAGAGAAGTGCGCCGCATTTACGAAGGCTTAGTTGATCAACTGCAAGCAAAAAAACGTATCGCATTTTTTCCTGAAGGTACTACGGGAAGTCAGGGTGCGGTTCTGCCTTTTCATGCCAATTTGTTTGAAGCGGCAATCGAAGCGCAAGTACCTATTCAAGCTTTCGCGATACGTTATTTAGATCCGCAGGGGGAGTTAGAACATGCGGTGGATTTTATCGGTGAGATGAGCTTCGCCGAAAGTATGAGATTGATTTTAGATAAGAATGGCACCGTGGTGGAATTAATTCAGCTGCCGAGTATTTCTACTGAAGGGGCGCATAGACGCGAAGTGGCCGATCAAGCGCGGGAGGCGGTTGTGCAGGGTTTGAATGTTCATACGAGCGCTGCTTTGTGAACATTAGTTCTTAAAAAAGAAATTAAAATTAAGTCGAAATAAGATAATTTTATGTGATACTTCGGGTTGCGTTTTTTACGCAAACTTGATCAAACATATAAAAATTATCTAGGGAGGACTTCGACATGGTTTTTCGCGCGAACCGTTTTGCAACTATTTGTTTCGTTAGTTTTTTACTGGCACTTAATGCCACCACAGTATCAGCAGCTAGCTACTCTTCCGATAACCCGAAGCGTGCTTTGGCACCAGCCGCGGTGAAATTACGGACCCTATATCAGACCGACGCGGCTTTTAAACAAAAACTTGATGAAGTCTTTGTGACGCTCAGTCCCGAGGTGGAAGGCAAACCGAATCCATGGCTGGGAAAAAATGTGCAAGATTTGCTGAACTTCGTCGATGATTGGCATTATTTTTTACCGGTCACCACCAATGGTTTGACGTATATCCGGCAATTTCAAGCCCTCTATGCCGATAACCCCGCTGGCCTGCGCTTTATTCGTGATGAGACAGCGTATAGCTGGATTAAGGGCTTGGTGGAAGAGCGCGGTCACTATATGGACAGTAAAGAATCGATTGCCAAAGTCGGTCAGTGGAAAGCCGATCCTCGTATTGGTATGCAAGACTACATAGAACCTAAAGCGGGCTACCAATCCTTTAATGAATTTTTTACCCGTAGTTTGAAGCCAGGTAGGCGCCCGGTCGCTTCACCTCAAGATGATTCTGTGATCGTTAGTCCAGCCGACTGTATTGTGCAAATTATGGATGTCAATCTCACCGATAGCACGCAATTGCCTACGAAGGGGACAGAACATTTAAATTTGTCAGCTATGCTTGCCAATTCACCTTTGGCAAAACATTTTGTTGGCGGCACGGCAATACGCTGTATTTTAGAACCAACCTCGTATCATCATTATCACGCACCGGTATCAGGGCTTGTTTTGGAAGCGAATGAAAATGTCGCTGGGCCGTATTTTGAGGAGCGTATCGTTCCTTCGGCGGCGCGCCATCATCGCGGCTATTTGATTATCGATACAGCACAATATGGCAAGGTCGCTATGGTTGCGATTGGCCTAGCCACCATTAGTAAAGTGCAATTTGAAAAACCGTTTGCGCGTGTGATCGCTGGTAAAACAGTGGCGATAAAGAAGGGCGAGCGCGTCGGTCATTTTGCCTATGGTGGCTCGATGGTTTATCTCCTTTTAGAAAAAAATAGATTGGAATCTTTAGGTGTGCGCCAAGGTCAGCAGTTAGGTGTGTTTGAACGCAACGAGAAATAGAAACTATATGAGCTAATACCAATTCTAATTAAAGAGTTCGATAATTTTTAGATTTTGAACATGGGTTGAAAAACGAAAACCCTTCAACGCCGAGGCGCAGAGACATAGAGGAACGCAGAGATTTTCTCCGGTTTTCTCAGCGTCTCAGCGCCTCGGCGTTGAGGGGTTTTCAATGAAGAATTACTATCGTATTTAATTCGGATTGGTATAGGAACTCGCTTCTCTTGTGCTTCTCACTCAGTGTAGAAAGTCGAGCGGATCACCTGCTACGCAGAGCCAGCTATCGAGTCGACTTGTAGGATCAACCTATCGCGTAGCCGTATCGCGCTGAGTTTCCCTCCCCAAACGCAGCCAGTATCTAGGCAGATTATATTCTGACGTAAGACTAAGCCTAGCGTCGACCAATGTCCAAACACGACGGTCGTGTCTTGGCTTGGTCTTTGAGTTAGGTCGAACCATGGAAGTAGGTGAGCGGGGGCGAGGGCAGTACCTTCTTTGATGTCGAAGTCCATGCTTCCATCTGGGTGGCAATAGCGAATACGTGTGAGTGCGTTGATAATGTATCGTTGGCGTTCTATGCCTTGCCATTGATCGTTCCAATGGACCGGCGAGTTGCCATACATATTTCTTAGTAAGTCTAGCCAATTGGCTCCACGCAATGCGGTCTCGATTTCTTGCGCTAGGATTAAAGTTTGCGCGCGAGTCCATTGCGGAGAAACACCGGCGTGCACGATCAAGTGATCATCTACGGCAATCGCCAATGGACGTTGCCTTAGCCAAGTGAGTAATTCTTCGCGGTCCGGTGCTTCTAAAATCTCACTTAAGGTGTCGCTAGCATGGGCATCACGTATGCCGTAGGCCACTGCAAGTAGGTGTAGATCATGGTTACCTAAGACGCTGTTGGCGCGGCTTCCTAGCTGTTTTATTAGGCGCAAAGTTGCTAATGATTTTGGGCCGCGATTGACTAGGTCTCCAGCAAAAATCAGCCGTGCTTGTGGCGCTATTACATCGATTTTTTCTAGTAGTAAGCACAGTTCTTGGTAGCAGCCTTGTACGTCGCCAATCACAAAAGTGTCAGGTGAATTGTTTAACTCGACTTTCAATGCGGTGCTCCCAATCGCTTCGCTGCGGCACGACTTTGTAGGGCTTGCTGCTTAAGCTCTTCGCGCATACCGTTTGTGAGCATGGTGGGCCAGCCTATCAAATGTTGCTCGGCGATTTCCGCTAGGGCTTTTAATCCTTCTGGAGATTCGTTTAAACAGGGGATGTAGTGAAAGATCTGCCCGCCAGCGTTGAGAAAATCCTGCTTCACTTCCATCTCAATTTCTTCTAGAGTTTCTAAGCAGTCGGCGATAAAACCTGGACATATGACGGCGATGCGTTTGCTACCCTGCTCGGCCAGTTTTTGCACAGTTGCGCTGGTGTAGGGTTGCAGCCATTCGGCGCGTCCTAAGCGTGACTGAAAACTGACTACATAGTCTTCTTGGGCGAGTCCTAATTGTTCGGCTAATAGGCGTGCGGTTTTATAGCACTGGCAGTGATAAGGATCGCCGCGTAATAAAAACGCTTTGGGCAGACCATGAAAACTCATCACCAGTTTTTCATCACGGCCATTTCTTTCCCAATGTTGCAATACGCTCGCTTTGAGTGCATGAATATAAGTGGGGTGATCGTGATATTGCTTGATGAAACGCAGTTCAGGAAGATTACGAACCTGACGATAATGGCTGGTTACCGCATCAAAATTGGACGCGGTAGTGGTAGCGGAATACTGCGGGTATGCAGGTAAAATAAGTATTCTTTCATAGCCCTCATTTTTAAGCTTAGTGAGCACTTCTGGAATGGATGGCGTACCGTAACGCATAGCGAAACAGGCATGGACTTCGTGACCACGCTCACCTAAGTAACCTTGCAATAGCAGGGCTTGTTTTTTGCTGTGAAATAGGAGTGGTGAACCTTCATTGGTCCAGATCGCGGCGTATTTTTCAGCGGATTTTTTGGAACGAAAAGGTAGGATGACGCAATGTAAGATCAGCCACCAGATCACGCGCGGAATTTCGACTATGCGTCTATCCCACAAAAATTCTTTCAAATAGCGTCGCACCGCACTAGTGGTTGGCGCATCTGGCGTGCCTAGATTGATCAAGACTACCGCCGTCTTGGATAGCTTACCGTGGGTATGTTCGGGTTCTTTGAAGTAGGACATGCTGTCTTTCAATGTGCTTTGCTGCTAGCTAGGGATAGTGAATAGCCGTCTTTCTCGCATATGTTTAGCGCGAATCTAGCGATTTTGTTCAGTGCTAAACACTACTCGATTCCCGCATAAAGTCGCGGGAATGACATAAAGAAGTTATTGTAAGGCGACTCCAGCATTCAACTTGACGACTAAGTAAGGGCCAATTTAATCTCTACAAAGCCAATAACTCGCGCGCATGCTTGCGGGTAGTCGCCGTAATTTCTAAACCACCCAACATGCGAGCAATTTCTTCCACTCGTTCTTTGTTATCTAAGGCCTGAATATGCGAGATAGTTTTGCCACCGAGCTGTGTTTTGCTGACTTCGAAATGGCTGTTACCGTGACTCGCTACTTGCGGTAAATGAGTAACGCACAGCACTTGTCTATCTTGGCCTAAGCGTTTAAGCAGACGGCCAACGACTTCGGCCACGCCGCCACCGATGCCACTATCGACCTCATCAAAAATTAAAGTGGGCGTGGCGGTGGCGCAAGAAGTGATCACTGAAATGGCCAAGGAAATGCGCGCTAATTCTCCGCCCGAAGCGACTTTGGCCAAGGGGCGTTCTTGCACCCCGGCGTGTCCCGCAACCATGAATTCGATTTGCTCTAAGCCATAGGCAGTTGGCTCGATAGGATTTAAGGCGATCGCAAAGCGTCCACCTGTCATGCTTAAATCTTGCATCGCGTTGGTGACCGCTTGGCTTAAATCATACGCGATCACTTTTCGTTTTCCGCTTAAAGATTGGGCTTCTTTAAGATAGGCTTGTTGCGCTAGTGTTTCATGTTGTTTGAGCGATGCGATATCGCTTGCTCCGGATAATTGTTCCAGGGCGGAAGATAAATTTCCCAATTCGTCTAGCAAGCCTTCTGGCGGGACGTGAAAGCGGCGCGCTGTGCCGTGCAGGATTTCTACTCTCGCTTCCACTTCGCGAAGGCGAGCTGGATCGAGTTCTACACGCCCTAGATAATCATT
>JAIELM010000512.1 GCA_019752975.1 Undibacterium sp.
CCTGATCTTCTGGTGTTGGCAGGCTTTATGCGTATCTTGACTGCACCGTTCGTACAGCATTATGAAAATCGGATAATCAATATCCATCCTTCGTTGTTGCCTAGTTTTGTTGGCTTGCATACCCATCAGCAAGCCTTGGATGCGGGGGTGAAATTGCATGGTGCAACGGTGCACTTTGTCACTGCTGAGCTAGACCATGGACCTATCATTGATCAGGCCACGATTCGCGTACACACCGGCGATACCGAGGAAAGTTTAGCCCAACGTTTGCTAGGTGTAGAACATCAAATTTATCCAAGAGCAGTACGTCTGTTTGTTGAGGATAAGTTGGTCGTCACTGAAAACCAAGTTCAAATTCTTGCTGATACTAGCAAGTTCTAAATCGTATTTTTGTAGAGAATAATAATGAGATTACCTCCCGCCATGATAGGTCACACCGAAGAGGTGTTAAGAGAAATTTTACGTTTTACTGGCCCAGCTGATGGTACTTTGTCGCGTTATTTTAGAGAGCATACCCGTTTGGGTGGACGTGAGCGCGGCGTGATTGCGGAGGCGATTTATGGCTTGCTGCGCAATAAGAGTGTGTACGCTAGCTTTGCTGAATCAGGCATGGGTTCACCCATGCGCCGCTTAGCATTATTGGGCTTGGCTGATGCCGCTGGTGTCGATTCTTTAGGTGGTCTAGATGAGAATGAAATCGCTTGGTTAACCAGGGTGATGGAAGTGGATCGTGATCATTTGCCGGCGAACTTAAAATCCAATATGCCAGAGTGGTTGTGGGCAAAGATGGTGGCTAATTTTGGTGAGCAAGATGCCATGAATTTGGCAACCGCGCTCAATACGCCTGCTTCATTAGATCTACGTGTGAATGCGATTAAAGCCAATCGAGAAGAGGTGATTGCTCAATTAGCGCAGGCACCGATTATTGCTGAAGCGACCCCTTATTCGTCCCTAGGATTGCGTGTCATCAAAAAACCTTCTATTCAAAATTTGCCGCTATTTAAAGATGGCACGATAGAAGTGCAAGATGAAGGTAGTCAATTATTGGCGCAAATTGTTGGTGCCAAGCGCGGTGAAATGGTGGCGGATTTTTGCGCCGGTGCGGGTGGTAAGACATTGGCTTTAGGTGCGGCGATGCGTAATACAGGACGTTTGTACGCTTTTGATATTTCAGAAAAACGCCTAGCGAAACTTAAGCCGCGATTGGCGCGTAGCGGGCTCTCTAATGTGCACCCAGTAGTGATTGCTCATGAGCGTGACGCCAAGATTAAACGCCTAGCAGGTAAGTTAGATCGCGTTTTAGTAGATGCACCTTGTAGTGGTCTTGGTACCTTGCGTCGTAACCCTGACGTTAAGTGGCGTCAAAATATGGTGGGTGTAGCTGAACTCAATGTTAAACAAGCGGCGATTTTAGATAGTGCTGCGCGTTTGGTCAAAGGTGGCGGACGTTTGGTGTATGCCACGTGCAGCATTTTAGATGAAGAAAACGAAGGCATAGTGACGCAATTTTTGGCGACCCATCCTGACTTTACTTTAGTCCCGGCCTCAGTGGTACTGGACGAGCAAAAAGTTGAATTGGTCATGGGTGACTACCTTAAACTTTATCCACATGTGCATCAGACGGATGGTTTTTTTGCTGCAGTTTTACAAAGAAAAAAAATGGAAACCAAGATGAATAAACAGGATGATGAGTCTCCAGTAGAATAGTCAACCGAAAGAGTCGTAGCGTCTTCCAGCATTTTGTGAAACGGATTTTGTCAGGGATTAACCAGTAGAGCTTCAAGCCTAGGTGGATGCTTAGTCAGCAAAGTTCAGAAGCAAAGTTCAGAAGCAAAGTGTCGGAAGACCTAAGGTTTTTTCGCTTCAGATAAAAACGAATGTTTTATGCAGATTAATTACAGGATATTGCCATAATTATGATAGGGAGTTTTTCGTTGTCGCATATGATTGTTGACATCTCCAGTGAAATGCGCGAAACCAATTTTATTTGGCAAATTTGCGCGCTCCTATCGTGCCTAGTTTTGGCTTGGTTATTGTCGAGGTTAATCCATAAATATTTTCTCAATGTGGATCGTACATCCAACGTCATAAAGTTAGGCGTGGAAAGTTTTTCAAGAGTGATCTGGCCTTTATTGGCCTTAGGATTACTGTTTTTTGCCAAGGCTTTGTTTGGTAAATATGGACATGTCAGTTTATTGAAATTATTTATTCCCATTCTGGAATCATTTGCTTTAATTCGTTTTAGTTTCTATGTTTTTCGCCGTGCTTTTGTGCGCGACGGTATGGTTGGAAACGCCCTACTTATTTTTGAAAAAGTGTTTGCCTCAGTGGTATGGTTAGGTGTGGTGTTGCACTTTACTGGTTTGTGGGATGAACTGTTTTTGACTTTGGAAGAAGTGATTCTTCCTATCGGTAAAGGTAAAATTTCTTTACTCTCGGTTTTGCAAGCGCTAGCCTCAGTTGGGTTGACCGTCGTGGTGGCGCTTTGGGTGAGTGCCTTGTTAGAAGCGCGCTTGATGCTTTTGGCAAGTATGCATTCTTCACTTAAGGTGGTTTTGGCGCGTTTAGGGCGGGCCATTTTTATCCTGTTAGCGGTCTTGATTAGTTTGGCTTTGGTGGGAATTGATCTGACAGTTTTGTCGGTTTTTGGTGGTGCTTTAGGTGTAGGCTTAGGTTTAGGTTTGCAGCGTATTGCTAGTAGTTATGTGTCGGGTTTTATTATTTTATTTGATCGTAGTTTGTCTATCGGTGACATGATTACGGTGGATAAATTTAACGGTAAAGTCACCCAAATCAATACCCGCTATACTGTGTTAAAAGGTTTAGACGGCGTTGAGTCTATTGTCCCCAATGAGATGCTAGTGGCTAACCCTGTACAAAATTTTTCCCTAAGCGATAGAGCGGTAGTGCTGACCACGGATTTTACGGTGGCTTATGATACCGATCTCGATGCGCTTTTTCCGCAACTATTGGAGGCTACTGCCAAGGTTGCGCGTGTCTCCGATGTGCAGCCACCTTCGGCCTATTTGCTGAGGTTTGGGCATGATGGTTTTGATGTAAGAGTGGGATTTTGGATAGAAGACCCAGAGGAAGGGCGCACTAATATCACTTCCGATGTCAATCTGGCGATTTGGAAGGTATTGCACGCTAATCAAGTGGAATTGCCGTTTCCACAAAGAGTGATCACTTTACAGCAAAACGACGTAAAAGCGCTGTCTATAAAAGCGTAAAACGCAAAAAGAGGCGTACAATTAAAAATGCTTTCAGGGAATAGTTTGTCCTGATCGCGCTGGATTTTTTAATATTTGGAGTGGATTATTTTGACTGATTTTTTCGACATCGCGCTGGATTTTTTTGGTAATGGCATTACTCGTGCTAGCGCGTGGCAAGTGTTTACCTTTACCATGATCGTGACCCATATCACGATCGCTAGCGTGACTATTTTTCTGCATCGCTGCCAAGCGCATAGAGCTTTAGAATTACACGCGATCCCGAGTCATTTTTTTCGTTTCTGGCTCTGGCTTACGACTGGGCAAGTCACCAAAGAATGGGCTGCGGTTCATCGCAAACACCATGCCAAATGTGAGACTGAGGAAGATCCACATAGCCCGGTGACTCGAGGTATTAAGAAGGTCTTATTTGAGGGTGCGGAACTGTATCGAATTGAATCGAAAAATCTCGACACGATAGAAAAATATGGCACTGGTACTCCTGATGATTGGATAGAGCGCAATCTCTATACACGCTTCAGTTGGCAAGGTGTAGTGTTGATGTTGCTGATTAATTTTGCCTTATTTGGTGTCATCGGTGTGACTGTATGGGCGGTACAAATGCTGTGGATACCGGTTACTGCCGCGGGCATAATTAATGGCATCGGCCACTATTGGGGTTACCGTAATTATGATTGTAGCGATGCTTCTACCAACATCGTCCCCTTTGGAATTTTGATCGGTGGCGAAGAACTACATAATAATCATCATACCTTTGCCACTTCGGCCAAACTCTCTTCCAAATGGTATGAGTTCGATATAGGTTGGTGTTATATCCGTGCTTTAGAAATCTGCCATTTAGCTAAGGTGAAAAAGGTCGCTCCTAAACCTAAGTTAGCTACCGTGAAAATGATCGTTGACGGTGAGACGCTGCAAGCGGTTATCGCTAACCGTTATGAAGTCATGGCGAAATACACCAAGTCTTTGCGCAAAGCTTGGGCGAATGAGTTGGAACAATTGCGCAAAGCGCAGCTAGAAAAGAATTTCCTTAAATCGAGTAAGCGATTATTGCAACGCGAGCCAGGTAAATTAGAGGCAACCCAAAAGCAACAGTTGATTGAGTTGTTTGCGCATAGTAAAGCGCTTAAAACCATGCATGACATGCGCTTAGAATTGGCGCAGATATGGGAGCGCTCAAGTGCAACACGTGAGCAGTTGGTGGCGCAGTTGCAAGAGTGGTGTGTTAAAGCGGAGGCTTCTGGTATTCAAACTTTGCAGGAGTTTTCGCTGCGCTTACGTAGCTATGCTTAACGCTTGAAGGTCAATTAAGAAGGGGAATAGGCAGTTATTCAGCCTCCGCTAGACGGAGAAAGAGTTTCAGAATATTCCACCCCATTTTACTTCATTCACTAGGGTTTAATCGGGGATCTAGTGGCGTTCGTTATTGAACAAAAGTCGCTGAATTCCCGCTAAAATCATGCGGGAAAGACAGCTTACTTGAGGCTGAATAGTTACGCGAATATAGTAAAGCTGGTAAAACAATGGTGTGAAGTTTTGCAGTTGGCGATCAATTTTATTGGTAGCGGCTATTAGAAATAGAAAATAAAAAACCCACGAAAATCGTGGGTTTTTTATTTTCTAAAAAAAGACTAAGATTTATTTAATCTTGGTTTCTTTGTAGATAACGTGCTTGCGTGCTTTGGGATCGAACTTCATGATCTCCATTTTTTCAGGCATAGTACGTTTGTTTTTTGACGTCGTATAGAAGTGACCCGTGCCCGCAGTCGATTCTAATTTGATTTTGTCGCGACCAGATTTAGCCATGATATTTTCCTAACAATATTAAACTTTTTCGCCGCGAGCACGCATATCGACTAAAACGGCATCAATACCGATCTTGTCAACAACACGCAAACCTGCGTTGGATAAACGTAAGGAAACCCAGCGATTCTCGGATTCGACGAAAAAGCGGCGATTTTGCAGATTAGGCAAAAAGCGACGTTTGGTTTTGTTGTTCGCATGGGAAACATTGTTGCCAACCATTGGCCCCTTCCCAGTAACTTGGCATACACGCGCCATGTTTCACTCCTTAATGATTTCCGAAATTGGAAAAAAACAGATTATAAGGAAAATTCTATGAATTATCAAGGACTTGTGTAAAACAACTGTGTCATTTCCTTGAAAATATATTTAACAATTTAAAAGCCCTCTAAATCTCTCCATGTTCGGCAAAAGAATACACACCATTTTGGGCGACGATAAAATGGTCTAGTACCCTTACGTCCACCAGCGAAAGTGCGTTTTTTAGGGTCAGCGTAATTTGTCTATCCGCTTGACTAGGCGCGGTTGAGCCTGAAGGATGGTTATGCGCGAGTATGACACTGGCAGCGTTATAGCTGAGTGCACTTTTCACCACCTCCCTAGGGTAAACACTGGCATGTCCTAAACTGCCTTGAAACATTTCCTTTGAAATAATGAGGCGATTCTTCATATCCAAAAATAAAACAGTAAATGCCTCATGCGGCTTTTGCCCTAAGGAGAGTAGCAAAAATTGTCTCACTGATTGAGGCGAACTAAGTAAGCAGTTCGATTGTAATTCTTCGTTAATGGCACGTTTTGCTAGTTCCAACACCGCATGCAGTTGCGCGTATTTGGCGTTGCCGAGGCCATGCATGGCCGAAAAATCCTTGATGGAGGCACCAAAGAGGCCGCGTAGCGAGCCAAATTGGCAGAGCATATCCTTACCTAGTTCTATCGCATTCTTGCCCTTGACGCCCATTCTGAGGAAGACTGAGAGTAATTCAGCGTCAGATAAAGCCTGAGCGCCCAATTTAATTAAGCGCTCACGTGGTCGTTGATCCTCTGGCCAATCATTGATCCCCATTGGTTTTTCCTTGTATTGAAAGATTTTCTGTTGAAAGATTTTCTGCTGAGACTACTTTACAATAGCGCTTTGTTTAAAAAGCTTTAATTATGTCTGAAAAATCTATACTTGTCGTTAACGATGGGGCGTATCTGACCCTACACTACCGTTTAGCCACACTCGCTGGTGAGGATATTATTTCTACCTTTGGTGAAAGCCCTGCCACTATCTTGCTAGGTCAGGGGCAATTGGCGCCGCATTTGGAGGTTGCATTGATCGGTTTGGAAGAGGGATCACACACTACGCAAGAGCTGGAGCCGGAACAGGCTTTTGGTCAGCGAAATTCTGATTTGGTACAAAAGGTGTCTTTGCAGACTTTGCGAGATAATTCTGCCTATGGTGAACAATTTAAAGTCGGTGATTTGATAGACTTTGCGGCTCCCTCAGGAGGGCGATTCGCGGGTGTAATTTTGGAGTTATATGAGGATAGCGCCTTGTTTGATTTTAACCATCCTTTGGCTGGGCAGCGCATCTTATTTGAAGTGAAAATTATTGGAATACTGTAATGACAAACTCGGCAGATAGAGAATTGAATACGGAAGTTTTACTGGCTCAACCGCGCGGTTTTTGCGCCGGAGTGGATAGAGCGATAGATATCGTCGAACTCGCTTTGGCGCAATTTGGTGCACCAATTTATGTACGTCATGAGATCGTGCATAACGCTTACGTCGTGAATAATCTTCGTGAAAAAGGCGCGATTTTTATTGAGGAGTTGGACGATGTTCCAGCTGGCAGTACCTTGATTTTTTCTGCGCATGGTGTTTCGCAAGAAATACGCTCAGACGCTGAAAGACGCGGTCTTAAAGTGTTTGATGCGACTTGCCCATTGGTGACCAAAGTACATATAGAAGTAGCTAAAATGCGACGGGAAAATCGTGAAATCATCATGATCGGCCATCAAGGCCATCCCGAAGTGGAAGGTACCATGGGGCAAAGTGAAGGCGGTATGTATTTGGTTGAAACAGTCGATGATGTCGCCCATCTGGTCGTCAAAGACCCCGATTTGCTTGCCTATGTTTCGCAAACGACTTTGTCTGTGGACGATACTTTTGAAATTATCGCTGCGCTAAAACAAAAATTCCCAAGCATTGCGGAGCCAAAAAAAGGTGATATTTGCTATGCCACTACCAATCGTCAAGCGGCAGTTAAATTTATGGCGCCGCAAGTGGATGTTGTGATTGTAGTTGGCAGTCAAAATAGCTCCAACTCCAATCGACTACGAGAAGTGGCGCAAAAAATGGGCACCCATGCCTATATGGTCGATCAGGCAGATGATATTAATCCTGAGTGGCTGCGTGGATGCATAAGAGTTGGTGTCACCGCGGGCGCATCGGCTCCAGAAGTTTTGGTGAGCCAAGTGGTCAATCGCTTGCGAGAGTATGGGATGAAGAGTGTACGCACTTTGGATGGAGCCGAAGAGCACGTGACTTTTCCACTGCCTAAGGGTTTGAACGGGAATTGACAAACGACGCTTTTGATTTGGATGAATTTAGGACTCAGCTTATGAACTCTAAAACGGATTCTAAAACACCGCCAAATATGGAAACAGTTTTTCCTATTTTGTACCGAGAATGGCTGGGTCAACTTAAATCAAGATTTCAAAGACTGCAGCTCAAAGCGGCGCTTGCAGTCAATAGTGCATTATTGCAATTTTATTGGGAGCTAGGGCAAAACATCGTAGAAAAGCAAAAGACTAGCCAGTGGGGCGATAATTTTTTAGCTCAGCTTTCAAGTGATTTGAGTGCAGAGTTTCCCGAAATGAAGGGGTTTTCTAAGCGTAATCTACAGCAAATTCGACAATGGTATCTCTATTGGAATGACTCAAGTCCAATTGCGCTACAGGCTGTAGCGCAATTACAGAATGTCCCATGGAGTCACAATCTCGTCATTATCAATAAATGTAAACAACACGACGAAGCACTTTACTATGTGCAAAATACCCTAGCTCATGGATGGAGTCGCAGCGTCCTCACGCATCAAATTGAAAGTGGACTATGGCAACGTGAAGGTAAAATAATTCACAATTTTAGTCATACACTACCAAGCGCACAATCAGATTTAGCCAAGCAAGCACTCAAAGATCCTTATATTTTTGACTTTCTTTCCCTCACCAAAGAACACACAGAGCGCGAATTAGAAAATGCGCTTACCGAGCACATCACTCAATTTTTATTGGAGCTGGGCGCTGGTTTCGCCTATATAGGACGACAAGTACCATTGTCCGTAGGTGAGCGCGAATTTTTTATTGACCTCTTGTTCTACCACACGCGCCTACATTGCTATGTGGTGATAGAACTAAAAACCGTTGATTTCGAGCCTGAACATGCAGGCAAACTTAACTTTTATCTCAAGGCCGTTGATGAACAATTGAGTCAACCAGTAGATCAACCTAGCATAGGTTTGCTACTCTGTAAAAGTAAAGATAAATTAGTCGCAGAATACGCCCTGTCAGATATTTACAAGCCCATGGGTATTTCCTCCTATGAGCTTTGCCAAACACTGCCAGAGGCATTGAGAAACAAGTTGCCTAGTATCGAGCAATTAGAAGCGGGTTTGGCACATGAAATAGAAACGACCGATAATGATAAGAATGGATAAAATGGAAAAATACCCACTTTGGCAACGCACTTTGGCGACTAAGAATGATCAATATGAGTCTCAACGAGAAAAATTACGGCAAAGTTCGTAGGGTGGGCACAGGTTTATCGTGCCCACGCAGTAAGCGGCTTGAGCAGGTGGGCACAAAGGGCGTGTTCACACTACAATTTCAGCATTTTTTCCAGCGTTTTATCCGAACAAAAATTAAGTTTAATCTCGTTAGTTTGGTGCCATGCTGCGAATTGTTTGAAGGTCGTGGCAAGGTCATTGGCTAGGCGTTCACTCACTCGTACTCCCGCTTCTAAGTACAATGATTTGATTTCCATAA
>JAIELM010000491.1 GCA_019752975.1 Undibacterium sp.
GGGTTTCATAGCGACCCAAGATAATATAATCGATGAATTCGGGCGTCCGCACCAAATTGGTCACCCGCATGCCTTTATCGCGTGCCAGATCCAAGCCCAGATGCCGTTCTGCAATCGGATTACACCACTCCAAAAACATGACGTCATCCATGATCACTACCCCATCAGGTAATAAGGTCATGGCTTGTCTAAAGCGGGCTAACCATTCGGTCAATTCCGACTGGTTTTTTTCATCGCCACGGCGTAACTTATACAAGCGTGAAAAAATTTCTGTCCACGCACCCCAGCCATCAGGTAAGCGCGCGCTCATGGGGTTATCCAGCCAATCTGATAAACGCAATAAATACTGTAACTGCATCACAATCAACGCCAACAAGCCGAACACGGCGAGGCAAAAGCCTGCCGTGACACCCCATAAATAGGCACCCGAGGCTGCAACGGCGAGAACCAGACTGATTCTCACCGCCGCAGAAATCCAAAACACTAAATGTGGTGGCATAACTCTATTTTTCAGAAAGCATATAACCCACACTGCGCACTGTCTTAATCAAACCTTCTGAGGCTTTGAGTACTTTGCGCAAACGTAGGACATGGACATCGACGGTACGCTCTTCTATCACGACATGGTCGCCCCATACTTTATCCAACAACTGACTGCGGGAGAACACACGTTCTGGATGTGCCATGAAAAATTTTAAGAGCTTGTATTCTGCGTGGCCAATATCAATTTTTTTGTCGTCGATTTTCACACTACAACTGATTGGATCTAAACTCACGTTGGCGATATGTAGTGCCGCTTGCGCATGCTCTGGGCTCTTACGCCGCAACATTGCCTTAATCCTCGCGGTTAATTCTCGCGGCGAAAATGGTTTAGTGATGTAATCATCCGCACCATGATCAAGGCCAGCGATCTTGTCTTCTTCCATACTCTTGGCAGTCAACATGATCACCGGCATCTCGTTAAAGTGGCGATCTGAACGAATTTTTGAGAGCAAGCGCAAGCCACTTTGGTCTGGCAACATCCAATCCAATAAAATCAATTGCGGTGTGCGCCTTTGCAAGTACTCCCATGCTTCACTGGTATTTCCAACTGAAGAGGTTTGCCAGCCCGCAGCGCGTAGAGTGAAGCTAATGAGCTCACTAATCGCCGGTTCATCTTCAACAATCAATATCGTCGTCTTATCTGTACTCATTTCGCCAATGTGCTAATTTGTTCAATATCCTGCTCCAACTTAAAACCTTGTTCTTGTCTAGAAAGGACATAGTCAGAGTGACGGATATCGCGCCCTTCAACAATATAAACCGTATATTCTGCAATGTTTTTTGCATGATCACCCACACGTTCTATGGCTTTGGCGATCCAGAGCGCGTCTAAAGCAGAGGAAATTGTGCTTGGGTCTTCCATCATATAGGTAATCAAATTACGCATAATCGAGCGAAAATCATTATCGATGATTTCATCATAGGCGATCAATTGCACGGCTCTCGCCTCATCGCTGCGAGCAAATGCATCCAGAGCCTGATGCAACATCTGACCTACACTATTGGCTAACACGCGCACGGTCTCATAACCATTCAAGACCGAGCTAGTCCGAGGCTTGGATAGCGCTAGCTGAACGATGCGAGCGATTTTGGTTGATTCGTCACCGATACGTTCTAGATCGGTAATCACTTTACCAGTTGCCATCACCATACGCAAATCATTGGCGGCAGGTTGGCGTTTAACGATCAAGTGACTACACAAATCATCTAAATGGATTTCCAAACGATTGACTTCTTCGTCCGACTTAACTACTTCGGCGGCTTGTTCGGCGTTACCGGTACGGTAACAAGCCATCGCATTTTGAAAATGACTTTCTACCAAACCACCCATTGATAAGACTTGGGAACGGATCACTTCTAAATCGTGATTATATTGTGATGATGAATGTTCGCCTGTCATGGCTTGCTCCTAGATTTTTACGAATTAAATTCAAAGTCAATACCTCTCAACACAGAGACACAAAGCAATAGCAACAGAGAAAGCCAAATTTTTCCCTCTGCGTTTATCTGTGTCTCAGTACCTCTGTGGCGAAAGGTTTTCCTGTTCAGTACTATCCGAAACGCCCGGTAATATAGTCCTGCGTTTCTTTACGCACAGGATTCATGAAGATATTATCGGTTTCGCCAAATTCGACTAACTCACCCAAATACATATACGCCGTATAGTCAGAGCAACGCGCCGCTTGTTGCATATTGTGGGTAACGATAGCGATGGTGTAGTCTTCTTTGAGCTCGTTAATTAACTCTTCGATTTTGACTGTAGAAATGGGATCTAAGGCAGAGGTAGGCTCATCCAAAAGAAGTACTTCGGGCTTGACAGCAACGCCGCGAGCGATACACAAACGCTGTTGTTGACCGCCAGATAGGCTCAGTCCACTGCTGCTCAGTTTATCTTTGACTTCATTCCACAGAGCGGCTTTCTTGAGCGACCACTCAACGCGCTCATCCATCTCACCTTTAGACAATTTTTCGTACAGACGCACGCCAAACGCAATATTGTCATACACCGACATAGGGAAAGGTGTAGGTTTTTGAAAAACCATGCCAACTTTAGCGCGCAGCAAATTGATGTCTTGATTGGGCGCTAAAATATTTTGACGGTTATAGATAATTTCGCCTTCCGCCCTTTGCCCTGGATATAGGTCATACATGCGATTAAAAGTACGCAAGAGCGTGGACTTACCACAACCTGAAGGTCCAATAAAAGCAGTGACTTTTTTGTCGTAAACTTTTAAATTGACGTTTTGCAGGCTACGGTTTTTTCCGTAGAAAAAATTGAGATTTTTAGTCTCTATGCAGGCTGTGTTGGTGTTAACACTGGCGTTAGTTTGTGTGTTGGTATTCATGTATTTTTATCGGCTAAGTGGCGTTATTAATTTTGCGTTTTTTGCGAAAATACTGTGCGCGACAAGATATTGAGCGCCAATACAGAAAAGGTGAGTAGCAGTGCGCCCGTCCAAGCTAAACCTATCCATTTTTCATCTGGACTTGTAGCAAAAGAATAGATCACTTGCGGCAAATTAGACATGGGTTTATTCATGTCGGTATTGAGGAATTGATTACCAAAAGCAGTAAACAGCAAAGGGGCGGTTTCACCAGAAATACGCGCCACTGCAAGCAAAATTCCGGTCAATATACCTGCTTTAACCGCTTTAATACGAATGAACAATGCGACTTTCCAGCGTGGCGCACCCAAAGCAAAGGCCGCCTCGCGCAAGCTGGTAGGCACTAGAGCAAGCATATTATCAGTGGTTCGAACCACTACCGGCACAGCAATCAAAGCGATGGCAAAACTACCGGCCCAACCAGAAAAATGTTTGACATGCGATACATAGATCGCATAGACAAATAAGCCGATAACCACCGAAGGCGCTGACAGCATAATATCGGTCACAAAACGAGTCAAATCACTGAACCAATTGTCTTCGCCGTACTCGGCCAAATACACACCCGCTAAAATTCCTATCGGCGTACTAATCAAAGTAGCGGTTGTCACCATCAACAAACTCCCCAATAAGGCACCCGAGAGTCCTTCATTCTTCTCGGCGGCACCAGCTGGAGTACCCACAATGGCCTCCCAATTTAAAGATCCAAAACCTTTGGAAAAGAGAGTGATCAAAATCCACATTAAGAAAAATATCCCTACGGCCATGGCGCAGGTAGAGAGAAAAATCCCGATTTTATGTTTAATTAAACGAGCTCGATACACTGGATTGACCGCGTTAGCGGCGCTGACACTGACAGAAAGCGGATTATGCGCAGATGATGTCATTTCAAACCTTCTTTCTTCTTCATACTCATTAACAGCAATTTCGCCACTGCCAAGACGATGAAAGTAATCACAAACAAAATAAAACTTAAGAAAAACAAGGTCGAGACGTGTAGTGGCGACTGGGCTTCTGCGAACTCATTAGCGAGACTAGAAGCGATACTATTTCCACCTGAAAAAAGTGACCAGTTCAAACGGTAGGCGTTACCAATCACAAAGGTAACCGCCATGGTTTCACCGAGCGCACGGCCCAGACCCAACATCACACCACCGATCACGCCAGTACGGGTGAACGGCAAGACGATTTTGCGCACGACTTCCCAACGAGTGCATCCTAAACCGTAGGCAGATTCTTTAAGTACCGGAGGAACAATTTCAAAGACATCGCGCATCACCGAAGCGATGAAGGGAATAATCATAATGCCCAAAATAATTCCGGCAGTTAGTACCCCAAGACCAACCATAGGGCCAGAAAACAAGACCCCAATCAGCGGCAATTTACCTAAGGTGGCAGCTAAAAATGGTTGTCCATAATTACTAAAGAACGGAGCAAAAATAAACAAACCCCACATCCCATAAATAATACTAGGAATACCTGCGAGCAGTTCCACCGCAGTTCCCAAAGGGCGCTTTAGCCAAGTTGGGCAAATCTCGGTTAAAAATAGAGCGATCCCAAAACTGATAGGACAAGCGATCAGTAAAGCGATAAAGGAAGTCACTAAAGTACCGACGATGGCAATCATACCGCCATATTTGTCATTGACCGGATCCCATTCTATGGTGGAAATAAAGCCCAAGCCATACTCTTTCATTGAAGGTAGTGCGCCAACAAAGAGAGAGGCGACGATACCCACCAAACCAAGCAACACAAACAAAGCAAAGCCAAAGGTCATTTTGTGAAACACAAAATCCTGTAGTTTTTGTTTACGCATGGCGCTGCTGGGGGAGATGCTCACTTCATTTGAGACAGTATTAGCACTGTCAAGCGAGGTGGGATTTATTGAAGATTTTATTGCAGAATCAACGGACATTTTTACGCCTTTGACAGGGAAAATATTTTGTAGTGTGCGCCACACGCGAGCTGATTGCTTGCTGGTGGCGCGCCCCTACACCTACTTACTTTTTAATACAGGGCTTTACCAGCAGCGTCTTTCAAATTCGCTTTCCAACTTGCATGGATCACTTTAATGACATCATTTGGCAAAGGTACATATTCTAAGTCGGTTGCCATTTGACCACCGCTAACATAAGCCCATTCAAAGAACTTGATCACTTGTTTTGCATTCTCTGGATTAGCTGGCACTTTATGCATAAGGATAAAGGTTGTGCTGCTAATTGGCCAAGTGTCTTTACCGCCTTGGTTATTCAAATTCACGCCCATACCTGGCGTCTTCGCCCAATCAGCACCTGCAGCTGCAGCTTTGAAGTTGAGATCGTCCGGTTGAACGTAGAAGCCATCTCGGTTTTTCAACTGCGCATGGGTCATTTTGTTTTTCTTGACATAGGCATACTCAACGTAACCGATCGCGCCTTTGATACGTTGTACGTTAGCCGCAACGCCGTCATTACCTTTGCCGCCCAAGCCCACTGGCCATTTGACAGCAGTACCTGAACTGATTTTTTCTTTAAATTCAGCATTTACTTTAGACAAATAGTCGGTCCAGATGAAAGTCGTACCAGAACCGTCAGAGCGATACATGACAGTGATGTCATCCGCTGGCAATTTCACGCCTGCGTTCAACGCGACGATTTCTGGCGCATTCCATTTAGTAATCGTGCCCAAGTAGATCTTTGCAATGACTTCACCGGTCAACTTCAATTGACCAGGCGCTACGCCGTCGACATTAATCACAGGAACCACACCACCGATTACGGTAGGAAATTGCATCAAACCATCGGCATCCAACTCTTCTAGTTTCAAAGGCATATCGCTGGCGCCAAAATCCACCGTTTTTGCTTTGATTTGCTTAATGCCGCCGCCAGAACCAATAGATTGATAATTGACAGAGTTTCCAGTCGCGTTTTTGTACGCTGTCGCCCATTGGTTATATACTGGGTATGGAAAGGATGCGCCGGCACCGGTCACTTCACCCGCGTGGGCAGCTGAGATTGCCAGAAATGCGCTAGCGGCTAACATGACGGACTTTATCACACGATTTATTTGCATTTTTACCTCGGATTAGTTTGAACTCGTTTTGGGTTTATCAGTCAACCCCTGTTATATGATTGCTGTTAAGAAAAATAACCAAATCACACGCACCGAACTGTACAAGTGAATTGTGACAGGATTATGACCAAGGATAAATTCATGTAATATTTCTTCAGGCCAATTTATTTTGTCATAAACTTGTCATATTAACCCACTACAATCGCTTACCATACGTCCAATTGCCCTGCTATAACTGCGAAAAAAATGATTCCTAATGATGTCACAAAAGAGCTAAGTGCCGCACAAGAAATGCGTGATGTAAATACACCTCAGATAGGTGAGATCTCTTTGCCTGAGACATATAAATTAACTAGTGATCATGAATCTTCCCTCATGCAAGCCACTGGTTTAGTCCGTAGCGCGATCTATTTAGATAGGGAGATGTCACAAATCGCCTTTAATTGGCGGGTCTTAGCTCAAGCGGAAGACAAGAGTATTCCCTTATTGGAACGTCTGCGCTATCTCTGTATCGTTGGCAGCAACCTCGATGAATTCTTTGAGGTTAGGGTCGCTAGCCTATTGGCACAAAATACTATTGACGGTCAGTTGGCGCAGCATCAAGCATTTACCGCCATGATGGGAAGAATAGATACCGAGTGTCATTTGCTGGCAAAACGGCAATACGAGGTACTCAATCAGGAAATCCTGCCTGCTTTGGCACGCAAAGGCGTTCACTTGCTTCGTCACAGCGACCGAACGGAAGCACAAAGAGCTTGGGTAAAATCCTATTTTGATAGAGAAGTACGTCCACTCTTGACGCCAATCGGACTCGATCCAGCCCACCCATTCCCTCAGGTAGTGAATAAGAGTCTCAACTTTATTGTCTCCTTGGCTGGCAAAGATGCCTTTGGGCGCGGTACCGCGATTGCGATCGTCAAAGCACCACGAGTGCTGCCCCGGGTTATAAAAATACCGGAAGAACTATGCGAAAAGGGACAAGCGTTTTGCCTGCTCTCCTCGGTAATCCACGCCCATATCAGCGACTTGTTCAACGATAGGCAAATCATCGCTTACTCGCAATTTAGGGTGACGCGCGATAGTGATCTGTGGGTAGATGAAGAGGAAGTTAAAAATCTACGCCAAGCTTTACAGGGCGAATTACAAGGCCGCCAGTTTGGCGTCGCGGTTCGCCTAGAGGTAGCAAAAAATTGCCCGGAAGCGCTATCGCAATTTCTGTTAGAACAGTTCTCGCTCTCTAAAGATCGCTTGTATCCCGTCGATGGTCCAGTCAACATGGTGCGCTTGTCTGAGTTGGTCGATCATGCACATCAAACCAATTTGCGCTTTCCCGCTTTTTCCGCTAAACCTGATCCCAAGCTCGCGCATAAAAATATTTTTGAAATTCTGAATAAACAAGACGTGTTGGTACATCATCCTTTCCAACCGTTTCAAACCGTTATCGATTTCATCCACACCGCTGCCAACGATCCCAATGTACTGGCGATCAAACAAACCATTTATCGCACTGGAATGAATTCCGATTTAATGGAATCCTTAATCACTGCCTCGCGCATGGGCAAAGAAGTGACTGTGGTGGTGGAGTTAATGGCACGCTTCGATGAAGAAGCCAATATCAATTGGGCAGACCGCTTACAAAGAGCGGGGGCGCAAGTAGTATACGGCGTAGTTGGCCTAAAGACGCACGCCAAATTAGCGCTAGTGATCCGCCGTGAAGAAGGTGGCGCGCTACGCCACTACGCGCATCTAGGCACAGGTAATTATCACCCATCAACCACGCGCTTTTATACCGACTTTGGTTTACTGACGGCACATCCTAAGAAGGCCGCTGAAGTAAATGAAGTTTTCATGCACTTAACTGGCCTCACCAAACCCAAAAAAATGGAATACCTTTGGTTAGCGCCGTTTTCCCTGCAACCAAAAATCATTAAAGCGATCAGAAATGAAGCCCGCATCGCCAAGGAAGGCCGTCCCGCACGTATCATCGCCAAGATGAACGCCTTAGTAGACGAATCGGTGATCCGCGCGCTATATGCAGCTTCAATAGATGGGGTCAAAATTGATCTGATCGTGCGCGGTGCATGCACCTTACGACCAGGTGTCCAAGGTCTGTCTGAAAACATTACTGTACGCTCCATCATTGGACGATTTTTGGAGCATTCGCGCATCTATTACTTCCGCAACGACTTGGCACACGACACCTATTTAGCCAGCGCTGACTGGATGAGCCGCAATCTATTTAGACGCATAGAAGTGGCCTTTCCGGTATTCGACAAACACCTCAAGAAACGCGTCATGAATGAGGGTTTAGAACCCTACCTCAAAGACAATCAAAACGCCTGGGTGCTCGATTCCGACGGCGATTATGACCGTAGAAAAGTTCGCGGCAAACAAAAACCTTTCAGCGCGCAACAACATTTAATGCAGAGTTTAGCGTCACCGGAGATGGATGAATAAAGCTGAGCATCAATAATAGGATTTACGCAAAACAGACTTAAGTGCTGCCTTCGGCTCTGCGTCTAGCCAGCGCAATTTTGCGTAAGTCCTAATTAATTTTACTGTTTTCTCAAATAAGATAGGAAGCGCAAGCTGAGATCTTTATAGTCGTCATTCCCGAATGCGAATATCAGGAATCCAAAGCGGAATCAGTCCGGTATTTTACATAGGTATCAGTATGGACTTAATTTTATGGCGCCACGCCGAAGCAGAACTAGCTACTCCCGAGCAGCCAGATGCTTTGCGACGCCTCACTCACAAGGGTATCAAGCAAGCCAATAAAATGGCCTATTGGTTAGACAGTACGCTGCCCGAAAACTGCCGCATACTAGTCAGTCCTAGCCTGCGTACTCGAGAAACGATGGCGGCCTTAAACCGCAAATTTAAAGTATTAACTGAAGTTGGACTAGATGCCAGCGTCGAAGATATTCTAAGCGCCGCCAACTGGCCGCACAGCAAAGAATCCGTTATGATCGTAGGCCACCAACCTAGCTTAGGCGAAGTCGCC
>JAIELM010000096.1 GCA_019752975.1 Undibacterium sp.
ATTGGCTAAGGCCGCTAAGGGGCTCAGTAGGCGTTGTGAGAGATGATCTAGGTTTTGCGCTTGATTGGCCAGTTGCCTGTGCATTTGTCGCTGTAGGCGGCTGTGGCACTGTTGTAGTGCCTGAACTAAGTCTTTACGTGGCGTGGCCGCCAGTTCCGCGGCTGCGGTCGGGGTGGAGGCGCGTACATCCGCCACAAAATCAGCAATCGTGAAATCGGTCTCATGGCCGACGCCGCTAATAACCGGAATGCTGCAATTGGCAATGGTACGTGCCACGATCTCTTCGTTAAATGCCCATAGATCCTCTATGCTGCCCCCGCCGCGCGCCACGATGAGCACATCGCACTGTGCGTCCGCCGAAGCGCTTGCGATCGCCAGCGCTAGCTTGGTGCCAGCGCCTTCGCCCTGTACTGGACTTGGATAGATGATGATGTGAATATGCGGTGCTCGTCTGGTGAGCGTGGTGAGAATATCTCGTAAAGCGGCGGCTTTTGGACTGGTGACGATGCCTATGGTTTTGATGAATCTAGGTAGAGCCCGTTTGCGCTCAAGGTCGCACAAACCCTCTCGTATTAACTGCGCTTTTAATTGTAAAAAAGCTTCGAATAAATTGCCGACTCCGGCGCGCCTTATGGCTTCCACATTGATCTGAAAATCGCCGCGGGGTGCGTACAGACTTACTAAAGCACGTACTTCCACCTTATCACCTTCTCGTGGCATAAAGTTGGCATATTGGGCGCGACCACGAAA
The DNA here is from genome assembly GCA_019752975.1 of Undibacterium sp. GTDB lineage: Bacteria > Pseudomonadota > Gammaproteobacteria > Burkholderiales > Burkholderiaceae_D > Undibacterium. The sequence continues at coordinate 751 of JAIELM010000096.1, forward strand.
CATCACGGCACGCACCTGGGCGGTGCTATCTTTGAGAGTGAAATACCAATGTCCTGAAGTCGCACGTGTGAAATTGGAAATTTCACCAGAAATCCAAGTAAGGGGAAAACTGCGTTCTAATAGTTGTGCCACTGCTTGGTTTAGTGTCGAGACAGGGATGACGGTATCGTTATTTGCTGGCAGGATGGAACTGGGATCTAGTGGAGAATCGGAGTGCAAATGCGAATTAAAAAAGCTGGTCATTGGTGCTGGCCTAAGGAATTGTCCACAGGAAATAATGAAATCACGCGTGCATAAAATTTCAATATTTATTTAAGGGTTTTTCTGAATGTAGTTTTCTATCTGATTGATTTTAAACCGGAAAATCCTTGTTGTGGGGGTTTTTTTACTTCTTTTTGCGGCCAAATAACAGTCAAGAGCCGCGCTAGCTATGTTTTTTTTAAATTTTATTCACAAACTTATCCACAGATATTGGCGTTATGGACGTGTCGACTTTTGTGGTTCTGGTGAGGTAGCGCGTATCTTTTTTAAAATGTGAAAAATTCCTTAAATTAAATGATTGGTTTAATTTAAAGTGTCAACTATCCATGTGCAGTTATCCACATTTTATGTGCAATCTTTTATTTTATTTTTGAGCTTTGTTGAGGCTCTCGACAAGATTTCTTTTGTGCTGGTATTTGCTCTTGCAGATCTATTATCGTGCTGGAAAATGGCGCATCGATCTCAAATCGATATAAATCAATAGCTTGTAAGAATACGCAGGGTTTGTGCACAAAGTTCTCCACAGTTTTTGTGCATAAGTAGTGCAAATCAAAAAAACAAGTAAGGAGTCAAAGAATGCACTAAAAAACCTGTTTGCATGCTTTTGTAGCAGTAGGTTAAAGCGCAATAGAATCATGGACTTAAGTGTTTGCGCTAGGCTTGTGCACAAAGTTCTCCACAGTTTGTGTGTACAACTGAGCGTGGATAAGCAAAATTTTAGACAAATGTTGACAACAGCTTACTTGCACTTTTTTGTGGCATATGATTAATTTTCAATAAAATCATAGGCTTATAACTTAGCCCCAGATTTTTACACACACTTATCCACACTTCGTGGGTATAAGTGCTGCGTTTCCAAGCTGATATGTTTGATGGAGAATTTATTGTCGTTTAGTTATATTGAGTAAAAAGACAATTAACTGGTTTTATTTGAAATCGCTGCCATACTCTTTTTTTAGGTCGCACAACAAAAAAAGAGGAGGGGCAGCGATTTTATTGTAATTTGGTATTTGAAAATTGGTCAATTTGTTCATCGTTGCCACCGCTACGACCTTGAATGTTGACATTAAAAATGGTTTAATTTTTCATCTGCTTAGTTTTGTAGCGTTTTGCTAAATCCATTAAAATCAATGACTTATCAGCTACTTCAGAAGATATCCACAGTATTGCACACAGAATCTGTGCAGAACTCATTTGGGTTGTGTACGATCCCATTACGGCTAGAGCATAGGCTGGGATGGTCCACAGGCAAAAAATATTCGCTCCAGCTACTTGCCCAGCCTCTAACAACACGATACATTGCGCTCTTAGTTATTTAATCCTTGATCCACTGGTTTTTCTATTTTTTAGTATTCGCTAGGAGTTTCACTTGTTCGCAATCCTTCAGGCCGCTGGTTGGCCCATTTATTTTTTATTGGTAGCGTCCATCGTTGCCTTGGCTTTGATTATTGAACGCAGCCTTTCTTTGCGTAGACAACGCATTTTGCCGAATACTTTGTTAGACGAGGTGATACGGGTTTATCAAAGCGGTAAAGTCAAACAAGAGGTGATTGATCAATTGGCGCTTAACTCGCCTTTGGGACGGGTGTTGGCGGCTGGTTTGCGCAATGTGAATGCACCACGCGATGTGATGAAGGAATCCATAGAAGAAGCAGGTAGCGCGGTGGCGCATGATCTAGAGAAATTTTTGACTACCTTGGGCACCATTGCTTCGCTCGCGCCTTTGATGGGCTTGTTTGGCACGGTGGTTGGGATGATAGAAATTTTTGGTTCGCAAAATAGTGCGGGAGCTAACCCTGCTCAATTAGCGCATGGGATTTCTGTTGCGCTTTACAATACCGGATTCGGCCTCTTGATTGCTATGCCGGCGATGATTTTTTATCGACATTTCCGCGCTCTTGTGACTAGCTTTGTGGTCGAAATGGAGCAACAAGCGGTGAAGTTTGTTGATGTCGTTCATAGCACCAGAAAGTAAGAGGAAATAAGCGATGAACTTTCGCAAAGCACAGGGAAAAGAAGATCCTGAGATTAACTTGATTCCCTTCATCGACGTATTGTTGGTGATTTTGATTTTCTTAATGGTGACTACGACCTATAGTCGTTTTACTGAATTGCAAATCACTTTGCCGACTGCTGATGCAGAAAAGTCGCAAGAAAAACCGAGTCAAATTGAAATAGGAATTGATGCTCAAGGGCGCTACAAAATCAATAACGAGGCAGTGAGTTTTCTTGATGCAGCGACCTTGGCGGGTGATCTGAAAAAAGCCGCACAAGCGGTAGGCAAAGACGGCGCGAGTGATCCGGTGATTATCATCAACGCCGACCGATCAGCAACCCATCAGTCGGTGATTGATGTGTTGGAAGCTGCGCGGATCGCGGGCTTGGCTAAGGTGACATTTGCGGCGCAGGCGAGTAGCGGTTCTAAATGAGTTTGAGATGAATTTAGCGGCGCGCGTAGAAGCGTTTTTACCTAGAGTGTGGTTGCATCGTGGACTGCTTGCTCGGCTACTGTGGCCAATATCGAAACTGTTCGGCTTGCTGCTCAATTTTCGGGTTGGTCTTTACCTTATGGGGTACAAGAAACAGACCAAATTGGACGTTCCGGTTATTGTCGTGGGTAATATCTTTATCGGCGGAACGGGTAAAACGCCCATGGTGATTTATCTCGTGGAGCAATTGCGTTTAGCTGGTTTCACGCCTGGGGTGATCTCGCGTGGCTTTGGCGCTGACCCGCTTAGTGTGCTTGAGGTTCAACCCGACTCTGCTGCGGTCGATGTTGGAGATGAGCCGGCCCTAATCGCCCAACGTACGGCATGTCCCATGATGGTGGGGCGCCAGCGGGTTGCCAGTGCTCAGCAATTATTGAAGTGCTACCCAACAGTGGACGTCATCATTTCTGACGATGGGCTACAACATTATGCCTTGGGACGCGACATCGAGATCTTGATGTTTGATCAGAGAGGTATAGGTAATGGTTATTTACTGCCAGCCGGGCCGTTGCGTGAGTCGCCACAACGAAGGCGCGATTTCACGATCTTAAACACCTCCAGTGACGAAGCGGTTCTAGGTATCGGTGAGGAAGTTTTGCAGATGCGATTAGTTGCCGGTGATTTGCATAACTTACGCCGACCCGAACTAGTGATGCCTATCGCTGGGCTAGCAGGAAAACGGATTTTAGCGGCTGCCGGAATTGGTCACCCAGAACGCTTTTTTGTTACGCTCACTCAATTTGGTTTTCCATTTGAACGCTTGGCTTTGCCAGACCATTTTGCCTATACCTCAGAGACTTTTGCGCAATATGATGCCCAAATCATTCTAGTGACTGAGAAGGATGCAGTAAAATGTCGTCAAATTGCTGGCTTAAAAGACGATGCACGGATCTGGGTACTACCTGTTAATGCCAGTGTAGATCAAGAATTGATGCGGAAATTATTGAATTTATTGTCTCAATCCTGACAGTAAGTTGAAGTGAAATTGAGGAGAGAGAAAAATGGACAGTCGCTTACTTGATGTCTTAGTTTGCCCTTTGTGTAAAGGCCCCTTGGTCTATGAAAAAACGGCGCAAGAATTAATTTGCAAAGCAGATCGTTTAGCTTTTCCTATTCGAGACGGCATTCCGATTATGTGGGAAGATCAGGCACGTAAGATTGTCACTGAGTAGACTGGGAAGCATACATGCGTTTTACCGTTATTATTCCCGCTCGCTTAGCGTCGACCAGACTACCTAATAAGCCCTTGGCCGATTTGGGCGGTAAGCCTATGGTGGTGCGTACGGCCGAACGTGCTTTATTGTCGGGTGCGGCTCAAGTGGTTGTGGCTTGTGATCATATGGATATTCTGCATGCCTGTGAGCAGCACGGTATCAAGGCGTATCTAACCCGTGAAGACCATCCTTCAGGTACCGATAGAATCGCTGAAGTGGCAAAACTTTTGCAGTTGTCTGACAATGCGGTCGTCGTTAATGTGCAGGGCGATGAACCTATGATCGATCCTGCATTGATTGCTGCTACTGCTGCCTTAGTTGATAGCGCTACGCCGATGGCAACTGCAGCACATGGCATTGCAACAGCGAGTGATTTTTTTAATCCCAATGTAGTCAAAGTGGTTTTGGATAGTCGGGGTCGGGCGCTGTATTTTTCTCGCGCCGCTATGCCTTGGGCACGTGATGCGTTTGCGCGAGCTAAGGACGTTGTGCCTGCCGGGGCTTTGCGACATATTGGTTTATACGCCTACCAAAATCAATTTTTGCAGCGTTATCCAAATTTGCCGATTTCACCGTTGGAGCAGATTGAGGCATTGGAACAGTTAAGAGTATTGTGGAATGGCATCGCAATTGCTGTGCATGTGACGGAACATAGTCCGGCAATAGGAGTGGATACACCAGAAGATTTGCAACGAGTACGGCAGTTTTTCGAATAGTACTTGCATAAAACCGCTTCAACGCTATTGTCGCCATCTTACCGGCGCGATTTTGTGCAAGTCCTTTATAAAAGCTAAAAAAAAAACTGTGCACGACAGGTGAAAGCGCTGAAAGCGGAAAAATCTGTGGTAAATTTCGACAAGTCAAAATTATTATTATCATCTAGGAAAAATAAAATGCGTCTTATTTTATTGGGAGCGCCAGGTGCTGGCAAGGGCACACAAGCTAACTACATTAAAGAGAAGTTTGGTATTCCACAAATTTCGACGGGCGATATGTTACGTGCCGCAGTCAAGGCTGGAACGGAGTTAGGGATAGCAGCTAAGAAAGTCATGGATGCCGGAGGTTTGGTCTCGGACGACATCATCATTGGCTTGGTCAAAGAAAGACTCAAGCAAGACGATTGCGCCAATGGGTATTTGTTTGATGGCTTTCCGCGTACCACACCGCAAGCGGACGCTATGAAAGACGCTGGTGTCGTGATTGATTATGTTTTAGAGATTGATGTACCCGACAGCGCTATCGTCGAGCGTATGAGCGGCCGTCGGGTGCACAGTGCGTCTGGGCGCAGCTATCATGTCAAATTTAATCCGCCTAAAGTTGAAGGCAAAGACGACGAAACCGGTGAAGATTTAGTTCAACGTGACGACGATAAAGAAGAGACCGTTAAGAAGCGTTTGAGTGTGTATCACGAACAAACGGAAGTGCTGCTGAGCTATTACGGCGAATGGGCAAAGGCAGGTGTTTTGTAGGTTCAACACGGTAGGCTTATATTTTTTAATCGGAGGTCATGACTCAAAATTTTCTGCATAATTTCAAATATTCGATACAAAGTTTCTGTTCTTCGTTTCATTCTCGTGCTGTACCCACATTGTTCTTTAAGCTCAATGTAGGGATCATCAATAATAATTGGAGGAGTCAACATGGAAGTAAGTTTGTGGATAGTAGTAGGGTGTGGAGTACTAGCGGTACTTTATGGTTTGCTCACAAGAAGTTGGATTTTGAAACAGGATGCGGGGAATGCCCGTATGCAGGAAATTGCGACCGCGATACAAGAGGGTGCGGCGGCATATTTAGCACGACAATATAAAACCATCGCCATGGTGGGAGTGGTTTTGTTTATTGCAATCGCCGTTCTACCAGGCTTAGGTCTTCCAACCGCGTTAGGTTTTTTAATCGGCGCCTTACTCTCCGGTGCTTGCGGTTTTATCGGCATGAACGTCTCCGTACGTGCCAACGTCCGCACCGCACAAGCGGCGACCAAAGGTATGAATCAGGCGCTCGATGTGGCATTTAAAGGTGGCGCGATTACTGGCATGTTGGTTGCGGGTTTAGGCCTTTTGGGCGTGACCTTGTTCTACATGTTCTTAACTCAAGCGACGCCTAATCAAGTTAGTCATGATTTGATCAAACCCTTAATTGGTTTGGCTTTCGGAGCGTCCTTAATCTCGATTTTTGCCCGTTTGGGCGGCGGGATTTTTACTAAAGGTGCTGACGTCGGTGCCGACCTAGTGGGTAAAGTTGAAGCGGGGATTCCTGAAGATGATCCACGTAATCCAGCGGTGATTGCTGATAATGTCGGTGACAATGTGGGCGATTGTGCTGGTATGGCCGCCGATTTGTTTGAGACCTATGTGGTGACTTTGATTGCCACTATGCTTTTAGGCGCACTCTTGATGGCCAATGCAGGCGCAAAAGCGATCATCTATCCGCTGCTGCTTGGCGCGGTATCGATTCCTGCTTCTATCATAGGCTGTAGCTTAGTCAAACATACGCCAGGCAAAAAAATCATGTCAGCGCTTTACACTGGTTTGTGGTGGGCAGCCGGCCTGTCGCTCATTGGTTTTGTTGCGGTGACTTTTTGGTTGTTTGACGATCAGTTAATGCGTCATCACATGCTGATTTCTTCAACTGTTGGTATCGTCTTGACCGGTTTAATGGTCTACATTACAGAATACTACACCGGTACCGATTTTAAACCTGTACGTCATATTGCTGAAGCCTCCACTACCGGACACGGTACTAACATCATTGCTGGTTTGGGCGTCTCGATGAAATCCACGGCTTATCCAGTGTTGGCCGTGTGCGCCGCGATTTTGATTTCTTACACTTTTGGCGGTGGCTTGTACGGTATCGCGATTGCTGCGACCTCCATGCTATCAATGGCAGGCATTATTGTTGCCTTAGATGCTTATGGACCTATTACCGATAACGCTGGCGGTATCGCTGAAATGTCCGGTATGCCAGAATCGGTACGCGCAATCACCGATCCACTCGATGCGGTCGGTAATACGACCAAGGCAGTGACTAAAGGTTATGCGATTGGTTCGGCTGGACTTGCAGCATTAGTGTTGTTTGCCGATTACACTCATGCCCTAAGCTCAGTAGGATTAAGTATCAAATTTGATCTATCTGATCCGCAAGTGATAGTCGGCTTGTTTATCGGTGGCTTGATTCCTTACCTTTTTGGTGCAATGGCAATGGAAGCCGTAGGCCGCGCAGCTGGCGCAGTGGTGGTCGAAGTTCGTCGTCAATTCCGCGACATTAAGGGCATCATGGATGGCACCGGAAAACCTGAATATGACAAAGCGGTGGATATGCTGACCGCCTCTGCGATTAAGGAAATGATTTTGCCTTCTTTATTGCCCGTCGTAGTTCCTATTCTCGTCGGTTTGACTTTAGGACCTGCAGCGCTGGGCGGTATGTTAATGGGTACGATAATTACCGGACTCTTTGTCGCCATCTCGATGACCACCGGTGGCGGTGCGTGGGATAACGCGAAGAAGTACATAGAAGATGGCCATTTTGGTGGGAAAGGATCTGAGGCGCATAAAGCAGCGGTCACTGGAGATACGGTTGGCGATCCTTACAAAGATACCGCTGGTCCTGCGGTCAATCCTTTGATCAAGATCATCAATATCGTCGCCTTGTTGTTAGTGCCCTTGTTTCCGCTAGTACCGTGGTTGCAAGCGCCAGCGGCTGCTCCAGCAATAGTGCAACATACTGAAGCGCCTTTGCCGGTAGTGGCAGCGCCTGTAGGTTTGGATGTTGTCAAGGTTCAGGCGAAAACACCTACTGAGCCAGTCAAAGTGGAAGCTGCTGCAGCTTCTAAGTAATTGGAAGTGAGTTGATGAAAAGGCGGCGTTTGCCGCCTTTTGTGTTTTTGAGACTCAAGCAAAACCGCCCCAGCGTCGTTGTTGCCTCCCTAAGCTCAAATAAGCTGCTTAAGCGTTGCCTTATATCGATCCGAATTAAATACTATAGTAATTCTTCATTGAAAACCCCTCAACGCCGAGGCGCCGAGACGCTGAGAAAACCGGAGAAACCCTCTGCGTTCCTCTATTTCTCTGCGCCTCGGCGTTGAAGGGTTTTCGTTTTTCAACCCACGTTCAAAAACTAAAAATTATCGAACTATTTAATTAGAATTGGTATTAAATCGATTGCAAGGCTTGCTTTGCTTCATCATCGCAATGAAGTGTTTGACGCGAGAAGGTAAGAGTCGCGAATGTGGATAGATCAGAT
>JAIELM010000482.1 GCA_019752975.1 Undibacterium sp.
AGTTATCTGGTTTGCCGACTGTGCACGGCTTACCCTTAGATTTCGTACGTCCCCAACTGCAAAGTTTTGTTGGAGCGACTGTAACGAGCCAGATCTCCGCTGCTACCAGAGATACGCTTAAAGCGCTCTGTCTAGCCAAGGGTGCAACGCTTTTTATGGGACTCCATGCGGCTTTCTCTGTGCTGTTGTCACGCTATAGCAACGAGACCGATATTGTTGTGGGCAGCCCAATCGCCAACCGTGAACAAGCCGAGGTCGCGGGCTTAATCGGCTTTTTCGTTAATACCTTGGTGTTGCGTAGTGACTTAGCACAAAATTCCACGTTCGAAGCTATTTTGGAGCAAAGCAAACATAACTTACTCGACGCCTATTTGCATCAGCAAGTACCGTTTGAGCAAATCGTCGAGCGTCTACAGCCACAACGCAGTTTGAGTCATAGTCCAGTGTTTCAGATTATGTTGGTCTTGCAGAATATTGAGGTCGAGACATTGGCATTACCTGGTCTGATTCTCAGTCCGGCGGCACAAGATCGTGGCATTGCTAAGTATGACTTGACCTTAACCATCGGTGAAGGCGCGCAGGGTCTAGAGCTTGGCTGGGAATATAGTAGTGCCTTGTTCAAGGCAACGACGATACAAAGCATGGCAGGGCATTTTGAAAATCTACTCAATGCATTAGTGGCGATGCCGCAAAAGAACGTGTTTGCGCTGGATATCTTGAGCGATACAGAACGAAATCAATTGACCAAAGGATGGAATCATACTGAGAACAACTATCCAACTGAGCTATGCCTGCATCAACTATTTGAGCAACAAGTAGCAAGTACTCCAGATGCGATTGCGGTGACTTTTGCAGGACAACAATGGAGTTACGCTGCGCTGAATCAAAGAGCCAATCAGCTGGCGCATTATTTGGTCAAAGAAATGCAGGTACAGCCGGATAGCTTAATCGGGATTTGTGTAGAACGCTCTTTGGATATGCTGGTGGGTATTTTAGGAATTTTAAAAGCGGGTGCTGCCTACTTACCGCTTGATCCAGATTATCCACAAGCACGATTAGCGTATATGGTACAAGACGCTAACTTACAGACGATCATTACGCAAAAACAGATACTGAACAGCACCTCTTTCCAGATAGCACAAGCGCTGTGTTTGGATGATGAACATGTGCAAATGCAGCTCTCAAGCTTAGCCATTAGCAACCTCGACTTAGCCGCACTGACATCTAATCATTTGGCTTATGTGATCTACACTTCAGGCTCCACTGGGCAACCCAAAGGCGTCATGATCGAGCACCGCAGTGTGGTGAATTTTCTCTCCAGTATGCAACGCAAACCGGGTATCCAAGCACAAGACAAACTGTTGGCGGTGACTTCGACTGCATTTGATATCCACGGCTTGGAGTTGTTTTTACCCTTGAGCGTCGGTGCTCAATTAGTCATCGCGTCTAGAGCCGATAGCGCTGATCCCGAGGCGCTTATAGATTTGATGGAAAGTCATCGCATCAACTTCATGCAAGCCACACCAGCCACTTGGAAAATGCTACTAGCGTCGGCTTGGCAGCAAACTACTCCGCTTACCGCTTTGTGCGGTGGAGAAGCGCTAGGACTTAGTTTGGCAAAGGACTTGTTGGCGCAGCCAGGCCTGACGCTCTGGAATCTATATGGTCCCACAGAAACCACGATTTGGTCTTGTTGTAAACAGATATTGCCAGATACTCAGAAGATATTGTTAGGCCAAGCGATAGATAACACCCAAGTGTTTGTCGTTGGCGTGGGTGCACAATTGGCACCTGTTGGTGTTGCAGGAGAATTATGGATAGGCGGAGCCGGTCTTGCACGAGGCTATTTACATAAACCCGAACTCACTGCGGACAAATTCGTCATTAATCCCTACTACGACGAGACTGATCCGAACAGTAGTACAAGACTGTACAAGACCGGAGATTTAGTTCGTTATCTCACTGATGGTAATCTAGAGTATGTGGGACGTATTGATCATCAGGTCAAGCTGCGTGGCTTTAGGATAGAGTTAGGTGAAATTGAAAATACGCTGATCACCCATCAGAAAGTGCAAGACGCAGTGGTGGTGATCAAGGAGAGCAAGCTTGGTGATCCAAGTCTGGTGGCCTATGTTGTCATCGATGAGGCGCATGCTACTACCTCCACAGAGGTCGATGGGCAAACCTCGATGGCAACACTACGCCATCATGTGGCGCAGACGCTACCTGATTACATGCTGCCCACCAGCTTTGTATTTTTGGATAAACTGCCTTTAACACCGAATGGTAAGCTGGATCGTAAAGCGCTGCCCGAACCGGATAGAGAAGCGACATCGGCACATTATCTTGCGCCAAGCACCGCAATTGAAAAAATCTTGTCTGCGTTGTGGCAAGATGTTCTCGGCGTAGAAAGAGTCGGCTTGTCAGATAATTTCTTCCACTTAGGTGGACATTCACTTAGTGCTACGCGTGTGGTTGGCAAGCTTAATCAGGCGCTAAATTTGGCGTTGCCATTGAAATCGCTGTTTGTCACACCCAATCTGGGTGCCTTGGCGGAGTTGGTGTTGCAGCATAGTTCGCAACTGAGTTTGCAACAGCGTTTGGATTCTGGTAGGCCGCCTTTGGTGCGCGTTTCGCGCGACCGCGTGCTATTACCCTCATTTACTCAGCAGCGACTATGGTTGCTGGATCAGATTGATGGCGGTAGTGCGCATTACCACCTGACTGGCGCATTAAAATTGAGCGGAGAACTCAACTATGCTGCGCTCAGTTTGGCATTCTCGACGATATTGGAACGCCATGAAAGCCTACGCACCTGTTTTGAACTCAGCAAAGAAGGGAACCTATCTCAAGTCATATTAGCGCCTAGGAATTTGACGGTGACTGTGAGTAATTTGACCGAATTGCCCTTAGGTGAGCAACAAATGCAGGTGGTCGAACAAATGAGTGAGGAGTTCAGTAAGGCCTTCAATCTACGCACCGATTTGATGTTGCGGGCACACTTACTTCAACTTGCAGCGAACCAACATATTCTACTTGTGACCATGCACCATATCGCTTCAGATGGCTGGTCTATGGGTATCCTCATCAAGGAGTTTAGTGCACTTTATAGCGCCTATTCACAGGGACAAGGGAATCCCTTATCGCCTTTGGAAATCCAATATGCTGACTATGCGCAATGGCAACGCAACTGGCTGCAGGGCGATGAGCTGGAACGGCAATTGGGCTACTGGACGAGACAGTTAGCGGATCTCCCAGTAGTGCACAATCTGCCACTCGATTACGACAGACCAGTGAAGCAAAGCTTTATCGGTGAGACGATTTTCACTCGCATCGATACTGTGGCTGTTGAAGCACTCAAGAGCTTGTGTAGTCGTCAGGGCGCAAGCTTATTTATGGGTTTGCATGCTGCCTTTTCTGTTTTGTTATCTCGCTATAGCAATGAGACCGATATTGTTCTCGGTAGCCCGATTGCTAACCGAGAACAAATAGAAGTGGCGCCGCTGATCGGTTTCTTTGTGAATACCTTGGTGTTACGAAGTGACCTCTCTCAATCGCCCACTTTCATGCAATTGGTGCAGCAAAGTAGAGACATGTTGTTGGATGCTTATACGCACCAACAAGTCCCATTTGAGCAAATTGTCGAACGCCTGCAACCGCCGCGCAGTATCAGTCATAGCCCTTTATTTCAGATCATGCTGGTCATGCAAAACAACGAGGGAGAATCACTAGAATTGCCAGGATTGAGCCTCGCACCGTTAGAGCGATCAATCGGCATTGCCAAATATGATTTGACGCTGACAGCGATTGAAACTGAACAAGGTCTGGAGCTGAGTTGGGAATATAACGCCGATTTGTTTGAGTCAAATACTGTAGCTAGTATGGCGCAACATTTCGAGCAACTACTCAGCATCATGCTGCAAATGCCGGAGGAAAAAGTCGCTGATGTAGCGATCCTCAACGATGCGCAATACCAGCAACAAGTCTTCACATGGAACAATACCGCCACAAGCTATCCGCAAGAAAAATGTGTACACCAACTGTTTGAACAACAGGTTGATCTCAATCCAGATGGCTTAGCATTGATTTTCGAAGATCAACAAATAAGCTACCAGGAACTCAATCAAAAAGCCAATCAACTGGCGCACTATTTACGCCAAGAGAAAGCCATCTCGCCCGATACTCTAGTCGGTATTTGCCTAGAACGATCTATAGACATGGTGGTGTCTATGTTGGCCGTCCTCAAAGCTGGTGCGGCTTATGTACCGCTCGATCCCGACTACCCGAGCGCGAGACTGGGCTACATGCTAGAAGACGCTCAACTTGCGACCGTGATCACCATCCAAAAGCTGCTCAGTAAAACCCCCATCACCGAGGCACAAGCCTTGTGTCTCGATACACAGGCAATCCAAGCGCAGCTAGCAAGGCTATCGGTAGAAAATATTGATGTCGTATCGTTGAATTTGACGTCAAACCATCTCGCGTATCTTATCTATACCTCAGGTTCAACCGGTCAGCCCAAAGGTGCGGCCTTACCACATCGCGGCGTGGTGAATTATCTCGACTACGCGAAGACAAACTATTTTAATCAAGTAGTCGGCGCCGTGGTTAGTTCACCTTTAGCCTTCGATGCCACCGTGACGAGTTTGCTCGGCCCCTTGGTGAGCGGAAAATGGGTTAAATTATTGTCGTCCTCTGGGCAAGAGCTAGCGCAGTTGAGTCAAGAAATGCGCACACTGCAAGTGCCGGTTTTATTTAAGATCACGCCAGCGCATCTAGAAGCTTTGGCGCACTATTTACCTAATGGACTGGTTTCAGAACAAGCCCATATGTTGGTGATTGGTGGTGATCAACTGAGTAGCAAAGTGGCGCATCACTGGAAAACCCAACTGCTACCACTGGCCACCTTAGTCAATGAATATGGTCCTACCGAAACCGTGGTGGGATGCTCGACCTTTTTTATCCGCGAGGCGGAGCAAATCGATGTCAAGGACGCGGCGGTATCGATAGGTCGCGGGATTAATAATACCCAATTATTCGTTCTCAAAGACGCTGCACAGCTGCTGCCATTACAGCTTGCTGGCGAATTGCTCATAGGTGGCGCGGGTCTAGCACGCGGCTATCTGAATCGAGTGGAACTGACAGCCGAAAAATTCATCACCAATCCTTTCCATGATGCGACAGACCCCAATAGTAGTGAGCGCTTGTACCGAACTGGCGATCTAGTCCGCTGGCGCTTGGATGGCAATCTTGAGTTCTTGGGACGCATAGACCATCAAGTCAAGTTGCGTGGCTTTCGGATTGAACTGGGGGAGATAGAGGCCGCATTGGGTGCAATTTCTACGGTGAGTGAAGTGGTTGTACAACTGCGCGAAGACGTCGAGGGAGATAAGCGCCTAGTTGCGTATTTGGTTCCCCATACAGACTGCGTGATCGACGAGGCCTATGTACGTGGATCGTTGTCGTCGAGTTTGCCAGAGCATATGGTACCGGCACACTTCATCACACTAGACACATTACCGCTGACCGCGAATGGCAAATTGGATCGCAAGGCTTTACCAACACCGGATATGTTGAAGTCTTCATTGCAATATGTGGAGCCAAAAACAGCAATAGAAAAAAACCTGTGCTCGATATGGCAAGACATACTTGGCGTGGAACAAGTTGGTGTCAATGATAATTTCTTTCAGTTAGGCGGACATTCTATTTTGGCCGTTCAACTGATTGCGCGCTTGCAGGAAGTGGGCATTAACATGAGCATAGCCCAGTTATTTGCAAACAGTACTTTGGCCGATCTAGCAGCTGCCTTGGAGCAGGGAATGCATGCGGACACAGTTAAGTTTTCTGCGCCAGCTAATCTGATTCCTCAGGATTGTCAGCACATTACACCGGACATATTGGCTATGGTGGAGCTGAGCTTGGACGACATTGCGCTGATCGTCACCCAAATTCCGGGTGGCGCGGCTAACATCCAAGATATCTATCCGCTAGCACCGCTACAGGAAGGTATTTTGTTCCATCATATGATGAGCGAACAAGGCGATCCGTATGTATTGAGTGGATTGATGCGTATTGACAGTCGCGCCATGGTTGAAGCTTTCATCGCCGCCTTGCAAAGTATTGTTGACCGACATGATGTGATGCGCACGGCGATTTTATGGCATGGGCTACCAATGCCAGTACAAGTGGTGTGTAGAAAAGCCGACTTACCAGTGACGTGGCTTACGCTCACACCCACATCCACAGTTGATACGCAGACGCAAATGCAAGCACTGTGTGCTCCGCATTTGCAGAGAATGGTGCTGACACAAGCGCCATTGCTGCGCTTACAGATAGGAGTGGAAGAACACACAGGACAGCATTTCGTGATGCTGCAATACCACCATATCATTTCCGATCATGTAGGTTTGGAGATTATTCAAAAAGAAGTCGGTGCTTATCTGACCGGCCATGCTGGACTTTTGCCAGTGCCGACACCGTATCGCGAATTTGTGGCACACGCCTTGCATCAAGCCAGAACGCAAAACAGCAAAGAATTTTTTACTGAGATGCTAGCGGATGTCGACGAGATGACAGCGCCGTTTAACCTACTCGATGTGCATGGTGACGGCAGTCGGATTGTGGATCTGGTGGAAGAACTTCCAGCGGCATTGTCGAGCAAGATACGTGGCTTAGCACGCAGTCATCAAATTAATCCTGCGAGTTTATTTCATACTGCATGGGCACTGGTAGTCGCTGCGTGTAGCGGACGTAAGGACGTGGTTTTTGGTACCGTCTTGTCCGGTCGTTTGCAAGGGACAGTTGACGCTGAAAATATGCTAGGCATGTTCATTAATACGCTACCAATTCGAGTCAAACTGAGCGACACCAACTGCCTCGATTTAGTGCGACAGGTCGAGCGTTCACTGCGAGATTTACTCTCATACGAACAAGCGTCCTTAACTATGGCGCAATCATGTAGTGGCGTATCAGGCAGCCTGTTTAGCGCGATGATCAACTATCGTCATTCAGCGGCAGATGGAAGCCATCAAGGTGAAACCGAATTGGCACGCCGTGGCATTACCATCATCAGTGCGCAAGAACGCACCAATTACCCGTTTAATTTATCAGTGGATGATTTGGGTCTAGGCTTTAGACTCGATGTGCAGATCGATGCCGCTGTCAGCGCAGCACGGGTACTGGGTTACGTGCAAACTGCTGTGGCGGCATTGGTGGATGGCTTGTTGTTGAATCAGGATACTCCCGAAGCAGCGGTCTCTCACATCAGGATTTTACCGGAGCAAGAACAGCGGCAGATTTTACAAGACTGGAATGATACTGCGGTCGCTTATCCGGCAGAAAAATGTATTCACGAATTATTTGAAGCGCAGGTGCAACAGCGTCCCAACGCGATTGCTCTGGTCTTTGAAGAACAAGAACTTAGTTATGCCGAACTCAATCGACGAGCCAACCAACTAGCGCATTACTTAGTCAAGAATAAGGATGTCACACCGGATAGTCTAGTGGGAATATGCCTAGAGCGTTCGTTGGATATGGTGATAGCGATATTGGGTATATTAAAAGCTGGTGCGGCCTATGTACCACTGGATCCCGATTATCCGACAGCGCGTTTGGCGTATATGTTGGAAGACGCCCAATTGGCAACGGTGCTTACCCAAACAGAGGTACAAAGCAGAACGCCGATGCGTTCTGATCAAGCGGTGTGTGTCGATGATGAGGTTGTGCAAACGCAGTTGTTAGCGCAGCCGAACATGAATCTCCAAATCGTCGTCCTCAATTCCGCACATCTAGCGTATGTAATCTACACCTCTGGTTCTACTGGCAATCCTAAGGGCGTGATGGTTGAGCATCGCTCGGTCGTTAATTTGCTCTGTAATATTCAAGGTTTAGATTTGGGTTCGCCTAGTAAGCACTGGGGCTGGTTGGCATCATATGCTTTTGATGCGTCTATTCAAGGTCTTTCGCAATTGGTGTTAGGGCAATCCTTAAGAATTATTCCTGACGCGAGTCGACGTGATCCCACACTGCTGCTCCCTGTGCTTGATAGTCTCGCGGTGATTGATTGCACACCAATGATCGTCGAGGCTTGGTTTGCTGCTGGATTAGCTGATCGTTTGCCTCATCTATTGATAGGTGGAGAAGCGATTAGCCAAAAATTATGGGACTTGCTTCTCGAATGGCAAGAAAAATATCATAAGAAAGCGATCAATGTGTATGGGCCAACGGAGTGTACTGTTGATTCGACTTCTTGTCTCATTGCTGGCCATTTTCCACATATTGGAAAACCCATGGGCAATATGCTCGCGTATGTCTTGAATGATGCTATGTCACCACGTGGCGTTGGCATTCGTGGGGAGTTATTTATTGGTGGTGTTGGATTGGCTCGAGGATATCTGCATCGACTTGATATGACGGCCGATAAATTTGTGGATAACCCATTTTATGATCAATCTAATCCTGCCAGTAGTGGGCGCTTATATAAAACGGGCGACCTAGCATGTTGGTTACCAGACGGTAATCTCGAATTTTTTGGACGTATTGATGATCAGGTTAAGATCCGCGGACATCGTATAGAACTCGGTGAAATCGAAGTGGCGTTGATGGCACAAGGAGTAATTCAGGAAGCCGCGGTGTTGGCGCATGAGGGGTTTGAAGGTGACAAACGTCTAGTCGCTTATTTAGTCCCAAGTCCAGAAATTGCCCTTGACGAGACCTCTTTGCGTGAGGCTTTGTCGCGCAGTTTGCCAGACTATATGATACCGGCATATTTCATCGTACTAGAGGATTTGCCGTTGACTGCCAATGGCAAACTTGACCGAAAAGCCCTACCAAAGCCAGATCAATCGCAATTGCGAACAGAATATGTAGCACCAAGAACCGAGACGGAACGGCTCATATGTGAGATATGGCAAGAGGTCTTAG
>JAIELM010000118.1 GCA_019752975.1 Undibacterium sp.
CTCTGGCGTAGCCGCAGGCAATACCGCACTTTGTAGCGTAGGTAAAACTGGTAACGACTTGCATTACCGTGGTTACGATATTTTGGATGTGGCTGACGCCTGCGAGTTTGAAGAAATCGCGCATTTACTGGTGCACGGTAAATTGCCGAATGTAGCTGAGCTGCGAGCTTACAAAAATAAATTGAAAGCATTACGTGGCCTACCGGCTAATTTGCAAGCGGCCTTAGAGACTTTGCCAGCTGGCGCACACCCTATGGATGTGATGCGTACCGGCGTGTCGATTTTAGGTTGCACTTTGCCAGAAAAAGATGACCACAATATGCCAGGTGCCCGTGACATTGCGGATAAATTGATGGCCTCATTTGGCTCCATGCTTATGTACTGGTACCACTTTAGTCATAACGGCAAACGTATTAATGTCGAGACCGATGATGACACTATAGGCGGGCATTTCCTGCACCTATTACACGGCACTACGCCAAGTCAATCGTGGGTCAGAGCGATGCATACTTCTTTGATTTTATACGCCGAACATGAATTTAATGCCTCCACATTTACCGCTCGCGTCATCGGTGGAACAGGTTCGGACATGCACTCAGCAATCACTGGCGCTATTGGTGCTTTGCGCGGGCCTAAGCATGGCGGTGCGAACGAAGTCGCGTTTGAAATTCAAAAGCGTTACGACAATCCAGACGAAGCAGAAGCAGATATTAAAAAACGGGTAGAGAATAAAGAGGTGGTGATTGGTTTTGGTCATCCGGTATATACCGTATCCGATCCACGTAATAAAGTGATCAAAGAAGTAGCGCGTCAATTGAGTGTGGAGGCGGGATCGACCAAAATGTTCGATATCGCCGAACGCCTAGAAACGGTGATGTGGGATATCAAAAAAATGTTCCCCAATCTCGATTGGTTCTCTGCTGTCTCGTATCATATGATGGGCGTGCCGACCGCCATGTTCACGCCTTTATTTGTGATTTCGCGCACTTCAGGTTGGGCCTCGCACGTAATAGAGCAGCGTATCGACAATAAAATTATTCGCCCCAGTGCTAATTATGTCGGGCCTGAGGATTTGACTTTTGTGGCTTTGAAAGAACGCCCATGAACACCCACTACCGAAAAGCTCTACCCAACACCCAGTACGATTATTTCGATACCCGCGCTGCGGTCGATGAAATCCAAGTAGGTGCCTACGATAAGCTGCCCTATACTTCACGCGTGCTAGCTGAAAATCTGGTGCGCCGTTGCGACCCCGCGACTTTGACTGACTCTTTAAAGCAGTTCATAGAACGGCGTCGTGATTTGGATTTCCCTTGGTTTCCGGCGCGTGTCGTGTGCCACGATATTTTGGGACAAACCGCTTTGGTGGATTTGGCTGGATTGCGCGATGCGATTGCATTGCAAGGTGGTGATCCTGCCTTGGTTAATCCTGTCGTACCTACACAATTAGTGGTTGACCATTCATTGGCGGTGGAATGTGGTGGCTTTGATCCCGATGCTTTTAATAAAAACCGTGCGATCGAAGAGCGCCGCAATGAAGACCGTTTTGACTTTATTAATTGGACAAAAAAAGCCTTTAAGAATGTCGATGTAATCCCACCAGGAAATGGCATCCTGCATCAAATTAATCTGGAACGTATGTCACCGGTGATTCAAGTGCAAGATGGCGTCGCTTTTCCTGATACGCTAGTAGGTACCGATAGTCATACGCCTATGGTAGATGCTTTGGGCGTGATAGCGATTGGTGTCGGTGGTCTAGAAGCCGAGAGTGTGATGTTAGGACGTGCTTCGTGGATGCGTTTGCCAGACATTATCGGTGTGGAACTGAGCGGCAAGCCCCAACCAGGCATCACTGCCACCGACACCGTGTTAGCCTTGACCGAATTTTTACGAGCGCAAAAAGTTGTCTCTGCCTATTTGGAATTTTATGGAGAAGGTGCGACCCATTTAACACTCGGCGATAGGGCAACAATCTCGAATATGGCGCCGGAATTTGGTGCGACTGCGGCGATGTTTTATATCGATGAGCAAACCATTAAATACTTAACGCTGACAGGTCGCGACGACGCGCAAGTCAAACTAGTCGAATGCTATGCCAGAGAAACGGGACTGTGGGCAGAGTCCTTAAACAATGTAGAGTACGAACGGGTGCTGAAGTTTGATCTCGCTAGCGTGGTACGCAATATTGCCGGCCCCTCCAATCCGCATAAGCGTGTTCCCACTTCAGAATTAGCCGCACGTGGCATCAGTGGTGTGATCGAAAATGAGCAAGGTCGTATGCCCGATGGTGCGGTGATTATCGCTGCGATTACCAGCTGCACCAACACCAATAATCCGCGCAATATGATCGCCGCTGGACTGATTGCCAGAAACGCCAATCGCTTAGGCCTTACGCGTAAACCTTGGGTAAAAAGTTCCTTAGCTCCCGGGTCAAAAACCGTAGCGCTGTATTTGGAAGAAGCCAAGCTCATGCCAGAATTGGAGCGCTTGGGCTTTGGCGTAGTCGCCTTTGCCTGCACTACTTGTAATGGTATGAGTGGCGCATTGGATCCGGTAATTCAAGAAGAAATCATCACCCGTGATTTGTATGCGACCGCCGTCTTATCCGGCAATCGTAATTTTGATGGACGGATTCATCCCTATGCCAAACAAGCTTTTTTGGCCTCGCCACCTTTAGTGGTTGCGTATGCGATTGCAGGTACGATTCGTTTCGATATCGAAAAAGACGTCTTGGGCGTGGCTCAGGATGGCAAAGAAATTCGTTTAAAAGATATCTGGCCCAGCGATGAGGAAATCGACGCCATTGTCACCAGTAGTGTCAAACCCGAACAATTTCGCAAAGTGTATGAACCGATGTTTGCCGTGCTTGCTGATGATGGTATCAAGGTCAGCCCGCTATACGACTGGCGACCACAAACCACCTATATACGCCGTCCGCCGTATTGGGAAGGCGCGTTAGCAGGTGTCAGAACGATGACAGGTATGCGACCTTTAGCGGTATTGGGCGATAACATCACCACCGATCATTTATCGCCCTCCAATGCGATTATGTTGGATAGTGCTGCTGGAGAATATTTGGCTAAGATGGGTTTGCCTGAGGAAGATTTTAATTCCTATGCGACCCATAGGGGCGATCACCTGACCGCACAACGTGCCACCTTTGCTAATCCGACTTTGAAGAATGAAATGGTGAGTGTGGATGGTCAAGTGAAAGCGGGATCTTTAGCCCGACTCGAGCCAGAAGGAACGATCATGCGCATGTGGGAAACGATAGAAACCTATATGCAGCGCAAGCAGCCACTCATCATTATCGCCGGAGCAGATTATGGCCAAGGCTCGTCGCGTGATTGGGCGGCTAAAGGCGTCCGTTTGGCCGGCGTAGAAGTGATTGTAGCGGAAGGTTTTGAACGTATCCACAGAACGAATTTAGTTGGCATGGGTGTTTTGCCTTTAGAGTTTGTTGCTGGGGTGACGCGTTTAACTTTGGCTATCGATGGAACTGAGACTTACGATGTCGTTGGGGAACGCACACCACGCACAACCCTCACTTTGATTATCCATCGTAAAAATGGCGAACGAGTAGAAGTACCAGTCACCTGTCGCTTGGATACTGCCGAAGAAGTGGCGATCTATGAAGCGGGTGGCGTGTTACAACGCTTTGCGCAGGACTTTTTGGAGGCGGCGAAGTAGGATGAGGTGCTAACCGTTAGCGACATGGACGTGTAATGCTCTAGTTGTTCATGGCAATCGTATCAGGCTGGCCCGCTTAAAAAAACGAAAACCCCTTAACGCCTAGTCATTGAGGGGTTTTGACTCAAAGGGAGGATTTTGGCCTCATGTAATCGCTCGGTAAGAGTGGTATTGATACCCATGCTTTCAAAGAAGAATCGTAATTATTCAGCCCCCTATGTAAGCCGTCTTTCCCGCATGTTTTTTGCGGGAATCCAGCGACTTTTGTTCAGCAACGGACGCCACAGGATTCCAGATTAAGCCCTAGTGAATGACATAAAAATAGGGCGGAGTACTTTGAAATTTCAACTTCGTCATAAAGGGCCGAATAATTACGAAGCATCTACAAATACTGTCGTCATAAGTTCGCTCGTCGTTATTTATCTTAGAAAGCTTAGAAAGATTAGGAAAAAAATTATGTCGCACCAACCCCAACTTAAAATCCCCGCCACCTATATGCGTGGTGGTACCAGCAAGGGCGTATTTTTTCGCCTACAAGATTTACCTGAAACCGCTCAAATTTTTGGTGCAGCGCGTGATGCCTTGCTACTGCGCGTGATAGGTAGCCCCGATCCTTATGGCAAACATACGGATGGTATGGGTGGTGCAACTTCGTCCACAAGTAAGGCGGTAATCGTCGCCAAAAGTCTCCGACCTGACCACGATGTGGATTATTTGTTTGCGCAAATCGCTATTGATAAAGCCTTTGTTGATTGGAGCGGCAACTGCGGCAATTTGACGGCGGCGGTCGGTTCTTTTGCCATTAGTGGGGGTTTAGTTGAGCTCTCACGCTTGCCACAAAATGGCATCGCCAGTGTGCGTATTTGGCAGGCGAATATTGGTAAGACCATTATTGCTCACGTCCCTATGCTGGATGGGCAAGTGCAGGAGATGGGTGATTTTGAATTGGATGGCGTGACTTTTCCAGCTGCTGAAGTACAACTTGAATTTATGCATCCTGCCGACGAAGAAGGGCCGGGCGGGTCTATGTTCCCAACCGGGAATCTGGTTGACGATTTAGAAGTGCCTGGCCTTGGTGTGCTTAAAGCGACGATGATTAATGCAGGCATTCCCACCATTTTTGTTAATGCAGCGGCCTTGGGTTACACCGGCACCGAACTGCAAGAAACGATCAATAGCGATAGCAAGGCTTTGGCGATGTTTGAATTGATACGTGCGCATGGCGCGCTACGGATGGGATTGATTCATGATTTAGCCCAAGCCAGCGGTCGTCAACATACGCCTAAAATCGCCTTCGTTGCTGCGCCAGTTGACTATGTTTCTTCAAGTGGTAAGCAAGTGAAAGCCAGCGATATTGACCTGCTAGTACGCGCAATGTCGATGGGCAAGCTACATCACGCCATGATGGGTACAGCCGCGGTGGCAATTGGTACTGCGGCAGCCATACCCGGCACCTTAGTGAGCCTCGCGGCGGGCGGTGAGGCGCGCTCTGAAGTGCGTTTTGGCCACCCCTCAGGTATTTTGCGGGTCGGTGCCGAAGCGGCATTGGTCGATGGTGAGTGGGGCGTTACTAAAGCGGTGATGAGCCGTAGTGCGCGCGTGTTGATGGAAGGGTGGGTGCGCGTGCCCAGTACTTTGGCGGATTCTTAAATCTATAAATCGGTGCTCAAATGAGAGGGCAACTGAGTAGGCAACTGAGTAGGCAACTGAGTAGGCAACTTAGTAAATAACTGAATCAGCAACTGGCAGCTTGATCGCTTAAACGATCAAGGCTGCGGTGAGGGTGGTTACCTCATCTTCGGATTCTTCTAAAATACATTTAAAAGTCCCTTCGCCGACTACAAAATTAATTTCAGATTCGCAGCGATTTGCTTCTGTATCGGTGCGGGTGTCGAGTGGGGAAATAGTGCTGGCTAAGTCGTTCGCTAGTAAGAGCGTGTCGCCTAAGGTTTCAGGTGGCATCGCACGTAAGCCAAACCATAGCGCCTCTACTGCATCATTGACTTCCCGCGGTAAAGACATATCTTTGAGAACGGCGCGACCTATGATGGCTTCCTGCGATTCTTTTTCTATGATGGTGTCGTCGAAGTTGTTCTCTCTTTCATCGTAGGCACCAGTTAAATCATCCGGTTCTAATAAACAAGGAAATTCTTCTGCACGCGAGAGTAAGTAAAAACCGCCGACTTCATGGACGATGCCGGCAAACATGGCGGTATCCGGATTAAGCTTTGTCACGCGCTTGGCGATCACTTGCGATAGTGCTGCAACCTGCGCCGAATGCTGCCATAGTTGGTTGATCTTGGCGCGGATAACGATGTCTTTGGATGCTCCTGCTATTTGCCGCACCACTAAGGACGCAATCAGGGCACGCAAAGTGTTAAAGCCCAAACGTGCAATGGCGGCGCGAACGTTGGAGACTTCACCCGCGCCACGGCTGTAGGCGGCACTATTGGCCACGGCAACCACTTTGGCGGCGAGTAAGGGCTCATTGAGAATAATTTTGGCGGCCGAATCGAGGCTGCAATCGGCTACATCAATCGCCTCTTGGACCCGTAGCGAAGTGGCGACGCTGGCGGAAAAAACTAAATCGCCCTTGAGCGCCTGTTCCACCAATAAATCCAAGGCTTGTATCTTATTCATCACAGCGCGTCGCTCCCCATTATTGACCGAGAATTTTCCACCTCTAACAGCAATGTAGCAGAAAATGTTTCTGACTGGAAATTAGATTCAATAGAAATCGAAGATGTAGCTTGTTTTTCCGTTCATATGGTTTTTTGTGTTGTTTTATGTTTTTGTCGCCTTAGCAGCCAATATCAATATGCACGAGCTGAAGTGTTGAAAATAAAAACAGTAACGTCACAAAACAGTCCACCTTAACGAAGCATAGTAATCCACGATTTGCAATTTGCCTAGCCTAAACTCGCTATCACAGGCGCATGATCTGATGGTTGCTCCCATTTGCGCGGTACACGATCAACTACGCAAGAAGTGCAACGTGCAGCCAAGGGCGTGGAAAGCAAAATATGATCTATCCGCATGCCCTTGTTGAGGCGAAAACCTAAAGCCCGATAATCCCACCAACTGAAAGTTTTTTCTGGCTGTTCAAACTGTCTGAAACTATCGGATAAACCTAAATCGATCAGCGCCTGAAGGGCAGCACGTTCAGGTGGCGAGACTAAATTCATCCCTTCCCATGCAGCTGGATCATGCACGTCACGGTCTTCTGGTGCAATATTGTAGTCACCTAATACCGCGAGTTGCGTATGTTCTTGCATTTCGCTTTTAATCCACTCGTGTAGGGCAGCCAACCAACGCAATTTGTAAGGGTATTTTTCAGAATCTAAGGCCTGACCATTGGGTACGTAGACGCAGACGATACGCACACCCGCGATGGTCGCGGCGATGATGCGTTGTTGTTCGTCCTCGAACAGCGGATTGTTTTTTTGTACCTCGCTAATCGGATGGCGCGACAAGATCGCCACCCCATTATAGGTTTTTTGCCCGCTATAGACGACATGATAACCAGCTGCTTCGATTTCAGCTTGAGGAAATTTATCGTCGGTTAATTTAGTTTCTTGCAGACAGAGTACGTCCACTGGATTTGTCGCTAACCATTGTAGGACTTGTGGTAGGCGTACTTTAAGAGAGTTAACATTCCAAGTAACGAGTTGCATGATGATTTTTTTATCGTTTATTTACAAAGACTTGCACATTTTTTTGTTCGGTTTTTTGATTCTAGCTACATATCTAGCTACAAATTTAAATGAGACGTTACGCATCAAAATTAATTTGTTGATGTTGCTTATTATACGATGGGAATATGAGTAACAATCCGTATCGCGGGGATGTTGGTGATGTTTTTAAATGTTGGTAGGGAGTTCTAGAGAAAAGACGCGTCATTGAGTGGCGCGTCTTTTTTAATTATCAGGAATTGAGAAGCTGGCTGTTGAGGTGACGTTCAATGCGTTCTCGCGTGATGCCACTGGCACGGGTGCTGATTTTAATTAAATCCAAGTTTCCAGCCTTTATCATTCTGTACACAGTGGCGCGTGAGACGCCAAGCTGCTTGACCGCTGCACTTACTCTATAGATTAGAGGGGGTTGTTCAGGGCTTTGATTTATGACTTTTGATGTTATGGTTAATTCCGATTTAAGTTGTTTCATGTTTGCACCTGGTTGATAGTGTCGATAAGCGCTTTTCGATACTGCCCCATCGATTGAAAAGTGCATGCGTGTTTGTCGTCGGATATCATTGCGCGTAGTCCAGTTAGTGCGCTGTCGCTGTCGTTGTTTTTGGTGATCTGGATTTGATTGTTAGTACAAAACAGCATCATGCAAAAATTTGCTACGTCGACGGGATCTCCTTTTTTTACATGCTCGATGAGCATCTTTGATAGATCTCCCGCGCTGGCATCGAACCATCCTGTGCGGCCTTCTTCGCGCTTTTTGTCTAGCTTTAGAATCATGGCCGTTGCAAGTCGTTGTACTGAATTAAAGTCGAAATCGCGCTCAGTGAAGACATAGCAATCGTCACAAGCAGCGATCATTTCCTTTTTTGTGCGAGGATCACCAGTTGGCAGGCTGCAATTCATCTGGCATTGTTTGATGATCGGTATCATGATGCCCTCACTATATAAACTCCAAATACCATCACAGCCAGACCAATAAGCACTCCGATAAATGCAGCAAAGGTAGTTACATCCCGTTTGGATTCAGCTTCGCCAATTGTTGCCGCCCCCAGTCCGATGGTTGCCCATAGTCCCAAAAAAACTATTGCGATGCCGACGATGGAGCCTAAGATTAATCTTGCAGTGTTCATGCTAGTTCTCCTACTTGTATTTTATTTTTTGCGATGCTTTCGGCAGTTGGAAATGGCCATTGGTCAAATGGCGCGATGTTTGGTTCATTTTCTGCGGTTTTACGAGGTGGCTTTATTGGGGCTTTGCGAGCTTTTATGGGCTTTGTTTCTTGTGTGCTTATTTGTACTTCTTGCTCGATTGGTTCTGCAGCCGATGATTGAACCGGTGATGCTGGCTCTTGTTCTGCGATTGCGATGTCGATGCCTTCGTGTTCTGCGATTAAATTCAAAATTTCAAAAAACTTACTCAGAGAAAAATAAAAACAGGTTACATAAAAGTTTGGCGCAAGCAATAAACATGCGCAAGCACAGCGCAAAAGCGCAAAAGAATCTACTTTATTTTGTGTAAAAAAAAAAATAAAGGCC
>JAIELM010000348.1 GCA_019752975.1 Undibacterium sp.
GTGAGGTTGGGAGGAGGTGAGACGCGAACCGAAGAACGAAACCCCGTCGGGACCGGAGTCCGACGGGGTGCTTCGGCCGAGATTGCGAGCCGGGTTAGTTCCAGTCGGCGTTCAGCACGAGGCCGTCGTTCGGCGACATCACGCGGGCCCAAGTGGGCTGCGAGATCGACGGGTTCACGTTCCGCACGCTGCCGTCCATCAGTAGGACGTTGATGCCGCCGGCGCTCATGCCCTGCAGGCGGCGCGGGTCGCAAGCGTTCTGGGCCGGCCGCACTTGGAACAGCGGGTATGCCATTGCGTGCTCCACCCGAAGGGAGTTGCGTAGCAGATGAGAGTGCAGCAATGAGTCAAGGAGCACCGCACATCGTGAGTCCCCTGCGTGGCGTCACCCACATACAACGTATGGGACAGGCTAGTCCGCTCTTGTTAAAAGCCGAGCTAGCTAGTGGTACTAGCAGGGGTAATTTGCATTGGTTTGTCGATGACACTAGTTTGGGCCTGAGTAAGGTAGGGCAAACACTCAACTGGCAACCACCACATGCCGGTCGTTATCTGCTGCGCGTGGTGGATGATGGTGGTTTAACAGATAGTCGTGTGGTGGTGGTTGAGGGAGTGCAGTAGCTTCGCTTGCTTCAACCGAGATTTTCCATTAGGCGCATTTTCGGCCATTTTTGTTACTCTTCGTTGCTAATAGCTCGCTATTAGCGCCTCATTCACAGCAAAACTGTCTCGAAAAGTGCATCCGTCATCATCAAAAATCCTAATGGAAAATCTCGGTTGAAGCGAGTTCTTATGTGCCCAGCATTTGCTCAATTTTTTCAGCGATGGCATTTTTGCTGACGGGTTTTTCTATATTCCCTAAAAAATTCTGCCGAGATAATTGCGCTACCAATGACGCTGAATAAAGTACCCGCGCTCCTTGGCCCGACATTAAGATGACCCCGCCAGAAAATTTGCGTTCGCCCATGGCTTTCATAAATTCAAAACCATCAATATCGGGCATTTGTATATCACATAGAAGTAGATCGGGTTTGTTGATGGCTTGATCGAACGACGCCAGTCCACTTTTACAACCGTCGGCAGTGGTGATGTTGGTGATTCCTAATTCACCTAAAAGATCGGCGACGAAGTCAACTTGGAATTCATCGTCATCGACAATCAATACATTGAGGTTGGGGTAGCTTTTGCTGCTCATGATCTGATCCTTGTTGTGTGGATGATTTCACCGAGATTTTTCATTAGGCGCACCTACGGTGCTATTTGTGCGCTGACGGCGCATTTTCGACCATTTTTGTTGCTCTTTGTTGCTCTTTGTTGCTCTTTGTTGCCGATAGCTCGCTATTGGCGACTCATGCGCCGCAAAACTGTCTCGAAAGGTGCATCCGTTATCGTCAAAAATCCTAAAAGGAAATCTCGGTTTAAATAGTAGCTTAGTTTTGTTAAATAGGGGTTGTAAAATGATTTGATTAATGTAATACCTGATCTCGCTTCAACTGTTTTTCCCATTGCACCTTCCAAGCAATAAACTCTAGTGCTGGCATGGCTGGGGCAATGTAGTAGCCTTGTACTTCGTCACAGCCAGAGTTGACAATGAAGTCCCAATCTTGCTTGCTTTCTACCCCTTCTGCAACTAGGCTGAGTTGAAAAATTTTTCCTTGTTGTATGCTGGAATTGAGTATGGCTCGAGCGGCTTCGTCATGATTTGCACTATGCACGAAGGCGCGATCTATTTTTAATTCGGTAAAGGGAAGTTGTTTGAGGTTTTCCATAGTCGAAAAACCTGTGCCGAAGTCATCGATAGAAAGTCCAAAACCTTTGAGTCGCAAGCGAATTAATATTTCTAAACTCAGGGTGAGATTTTCCATGAGTTTGGTTTCGGTGATTTCCAGAATAAATTGTGAAGGACGTATGCCCACTGCTTGCACCAAGGCGGTAAATTCTTCTGGTAAATTGACTTGGTGCAGATTATCGATAGAGATATTCACTGACAGCTTGAGTTGGTGCCCGTGATTGTTCCATTGGCGTAGTTGAGCAGCGGCTTTTCCCATGACGATTTGGGTGAGTTGATCAATCAGGCCTTGCGCTTCGATGACCGCGATGAAATCGGCTGGTTCTAAGGTGCCGTGTACTGGGTGGTGCCAGCGTGCCAAACACTCAGCACCTACCACCCTTCTACTGGCGATTGAAATTTTGGGTTGGAAATAGACGTCCACACAACCATCCAATAAGCCACGTTGTAGTTCCGCAAAGGAGAGTAAGGCGACCTTAGATTGGATTCGAGCACCTTCAATGTTTGGCGCTTGCCGGTCGATCGCGGCTAAGAGTTCTTGTTTTCTGAGTGGTTTATGAATCGATGCGAGGAAATGTAGGCCATAAGCTCGGACTAAATTTTCGGCGGCTTTCATGATGCTTCTGTCGACTGACGAGAGTATGATCACGCCGCCGGCATAGTTATTTTTCGCGATTTTTCTGAGCAGATTGATGCCATCCATTTCCGGCATAGTCAGATCGCATATGATGATGTGCGGCGTGGTGTTAGCCAAAATGTCTAGCGCTTGACGCCCATCGTTGCAGCAGAAAATACGATGTATGCCCAATTGCCTGAGGTAGGAGCAGGTGAGTTCCATATCTAAGGAATTGTCATCAATCACCATAATGTGGAGGTCGGGTTTCAGAATCTGCGTACTGCCGATGTCGCTATGGCTAGCGGGGATCAATTCTTCCTGAACTTGGGCTGCCAGATAGTGGGTAATTTCTTGTTCTATGATGTCTAGCATCGGCGCAAGCTGGGTGATAATGGCGTCGGCCTGTTGTAAGTCGCCTTGCCCTTTTAGTTGTTCTAATTGATGGCATAAGTCGCCAAAGCGATTAGCACCTACGGTACGAGCCGATGATTTCAACTTATGGCCTAACGAACACAGACCATCTAGATCATTATCGTGACGAACTGTCGCAATTTCTTGCAGTACCGTTTTGGCTGATTTTAAGAATTTGAGAGCAAATTTTTCGATCTTTTCCGGTACCTGACCGACCAAGTCGGCTAATACCTTGAGATCAATCATGGCATCGTTGAGATTGAGCATCTTGCTTGCGTTGACAATATCGGGTGATGGCTGTTCAAGGCCAGTCAATATTTGGGATGAGGCAGAAATCGTTAAAGGCTCTTCCTGGTTGATCCAGGGCAGCTGGTTTTCGTCTGTGACCCAACGTAGGATGGTGGCGTACAAATTGTCTGGTGCAAAAGGCTTGGAGATAAAATCATTCATTCCAGCCGATAAGCAGTGAACGCGGTCTTCGTTCATGGCGTTGGCGGTAATGGCGATAATTGGTAGGTGCGCAAAGTCGGGCAAAGCACGTAGGCTGCGGGTCGCTTCTAAGCCATCCATGATGGGCATTTGTATGTCCATCAATACGCAATCAAAGGCTTGGGTTTGCATAATATTGACGGCTTGTAGGCCATCGCCTACGGTGCATACTTCACACTTGGCCGCTTCTAACAACTCTGCTCCCACTTGTTGATTAAAGTCGTTGTCGTCAGCCAGTAGTACACGGATGGCCGGCCGACTTTGATTGAGCCGTGTCAGCAGTGCCAGTGCGTTGCCCATGTTTTGTATCGATTGGTCTAAGTTGGGGCCTTTGACGTGCTCGAGCAGGGCGGTGAACCAAAAAATACTTCCTTGACCGAGTTGACTACTTACACCGACCTCGCCACCCATCAGCAGTGCGAGTTGTTTGCTGATGGCTAGGCCTAGGCCAGTGCCGCCATATTTACGGGTGGTGGAGCTGTCCGCTTGGACGAAGGATTGAAATAATTTGCTTTGCTGTTCTTCACTTAAGCCGATACCAGAGTCCTCTACTTCAAAGCGAATCAGCCAGCCACTGGGGGTGTCGTTTATTTTGCTGACGCGAACAGTGATCTCGCCATGCTCAGTAAATTTAATGGCATTGTTAGTGTAGTTAATTAATATTTGACTTAAGCGATGTGGGTCGCCATGCATTGGGGTCGGTACATCGGCCTCAACCTTTGTTGTCAGTGTGAGGTGACCACCAGCCAGCTTGGAATTCATGATGGTAGAAAGTTTGTGTAACAGATCGTCGAGTCGGAAATCTACACCTTCTATATTCATTTTTCCGGCTTCGATTTTTGAGAAATCTAATACATCATCGACGATGTGCAAGAGATGTTGACCAGATAGGTGAATTTTTTGTAGATAGTCTCGCAGTTTGGGATCATCGGTGTGGGATAGTGCAAGGTAAGTCATGCCTAGCACGCCGTTCATCGGGGTACGGATTTCATGGCTCATATTGGCGATGAAATTGCTCTTGGCTTGATTGGCAGCCTCGGCTAGGCGTCTTGCTATCGCTAGTTCTTGGGTGCGACTTTCAACTAATTCTTCTAAATGATGGCGATGACGGTCAAGTTCTTCGCCGAGTTTTTTCTTCTCGGTCACATCCTCTTGGGTGGACACATAATGTGTGATGGTGCCATCACTTTGGCGTAGCGGAGAAATGGTAGCGTATTCTACTGAGAGCGTTCCATCTTTACGCTTGTTGATGATTTCGCCGCGCCAAGTGCCACCGGCACGTACGGTTTTCCATAAAATAGAAAATTGTTCCGGTAAGGTTCTTCCAGAATTAAGCAGGTTGGGATAGCGGCCTATGACTTCTTCTTTGCTGTACCCAGTTCTATTGACAAAGGTCTGGTTGACATATTCTATCTTTCCGATGACATCGGTGATGATGATCGCTTCGGTACTTTGTTCTACGGCTTGTGACAGTTGATTGAGTTGGGCTTGCTCAATCAGGCGCTGCGTGATGTCTTGGATTTGAATGATGAAATTGACCGGTAGTCCGAAGGCATCTCGCACTAAGGAGACATTTAGTTGCAACCAAATTAAGGTGGAGTCCTTGTGATAGAAGCGTTTATGGACTTCGTAATTTTCGATTTCGCCGTTGAGTAATTGCTTAATGAGTTGCTTGTCTAGGTAAATATCGTCGGGATGGGTAAATTTTTTCCAACCATCGCTGAGTAATTCCATTTCGGTATAGCCAAACATATTGCACAGTACCAGATTCACTCTCAAGAATGCACCATGGACATTCATCAGTACCATGCCTATCGGCGAACTGCGAAAGGCTTGCTCCATCCTAGCGTCGTTTAATCTTCTTTCTTCTTCCGCCTGTTTTCTGTCGGTGATGTCTTGTACCGCACCAGTTAAGCGAACGATAGTACCACTGGAATTTTTTTGCTTACGACCGATTTTTGACCAAATGTTTCGGATGCTAAAATCCGGTAGGTAAATACGATATTCAAATGGTGCATAGTCTTCCTTGTCCTCGAAAGCCTCTTTGCAGGACGCAATGACTCTTGATTGGTCTTCTGGAAGAACGGTACCTCGGATCATTTCTAGCAGATCACCATTAAATTCGGCTGGGTCGCGTTGCCAGATGCGCTTCATTTCGCTAGACCAAGTCAGTTTATTACTCTTGGACTCCCAGATCCAATGCCCTACGTGGCTTGACTGTTCGGTTTCCAGCAAGTCATGTTGGCTTTGTAATAGTGATTCTAAGGTCGCTTTTCTTTCTGAGATGTCTCTGGTGATACCAATGAAATGAGTCAGTTGGCCTTGATCATCAAAAGCTGGAGTGATCGAGAGTTCATTCCAAAAAGTGGACTGATCTTTGCGGTAATTAAGAATTTCACCTGAGTATGCCTGCTTTGAATGAATGGCCGTACGAATCTCTTCTCTGGTCGCGGCGCTAGTGAGCGGTCCTTGCAATAGACGACAAGTACCGCCGACAATGTCGCGTGCTTCAAAACCAGTTTGTTTGGTAAAGGCAGCATTGACCGAGACGATGATTTGATCCGGAGTGGTAATGATGACTCCCTGCGAGATGCCTTTGAGCGCGAGATCGCTCAGTTGCAGCTTGGTTTCTGCCGCATGCTTGTACAACGCCATATCGATAACGGCGCGCAGTTCTTGGTCGGAAAATGGTTTGATGATGTAACCGTAGGCTTGCATCTTGGCTGCGCGTTCTACGTCTATTTCAGAGCGCTGGCTAGACAAGAAAACCACTGGTAAAGTGAACTTGCTACGAATTTGCTCTGCGGCAGTGATCCCGTCCATTTCGCCTGCGAGCTGAATATCCATCAGGATCAGATCAGGCCGGAGTTGGTCTGTCATTACTATGGCGTCTTCGCCTCGACGGGTTTGACCTACCGTTTGATAACCAAATAATTCGAGCTTAAGCTGAATGAAGATAGCGACTAAGTCGTCATCTTCGACAATCAGAATTTTTGGTTTATGAGTAAGCCCAAGCATCGCCATCGTTAGCCTAAAAGAAGGTGATCTCGGTGTCCTTAGTTGTGTTGGCAGTGGATTTGCCATCGTGCTGCTGGTGCTCGTCGGTCATGGTATAGGTGCTTTGTAGGTGGCTTAACCATTGCGCCACACTGGGAAGTTCTTCTTGGCCTAGCTCGGCGGCTGTGAGCGTCATTTTTTGTATGCCATCATGGACTACCTGAAGAATTTGGCTAATTCTGTCTTGGAACTGCAAAGTCATAAGGAGTTGTTCAAAGTCAGTGCGGATAATATTGCCGTGCTCACGCATTTGTTTGGCCGAATCACCCATGGTCTCTACGTGGGACAGTACATCGCTGACCACCGCTCCAGAGACTTCAAGTAAGCGCTTATCTTGGATCGCTGAGCGATCTGCGGCAGTCAAGGCTACCTTCATTACCTGAGAAATGTGATTGACGCGTTCACTGATATGTTTGCCGGTATCAGCGGAGCGTTGTGAGAGCTTCCTCACCTCATCTGCCACCACAGCAAAGCCACGCCCCTGCTCGCCAACCCGTGCCGCTTCTATGGCCGCATTCAGGGCTAATAGATTGGTTTGTGCCGCGATTTGTCCTACTTCTTGCGCCATGTCCGTCATGCTTGCGGTAGTGCTGGCTAATTCGCGTATGCATTTGAGTAGTTCATCCTTGCTCTCGATTAATTGAGACAAAGAATTGATCACGGGGGCGAGCTCTTTCTTACACAATTGCAGCAGGGTGATGGTGGCATCGGCGTTTTTTGTGGCATTTTTTGTGACATCGGTGACGCCTCCAAAACCAGCCTTATCAAATTCGCTGACCATAGATGAAAAACTGTGGATCAACTGTTGCACCGAGCTTTCGCTTTGATCCTTAACGGTTTCGACATGGGCATTCCATAGCGGAAGTATCTTTTGTAGTAGTTCTCCTACCTCAAACGCCAGCGCCGCATCTTGTTTTAATTGAAGGTCTATTTCTTCCAGTTGGCGACGGACTTTGATATTGTTTACCAAGTCAACCGCCAAGCTTAAGCCGACGCCGCAAATCACAGCGCAAAGAAGAAAGTTAGCCAAGCTAGCTTGCTTCAAAGTTAAAGTTAGCGTAGCGGCGAAGCCTATGGAAGCGAGCGCGTAAGTAAGAACGGGTTGGCGAAGAAGATTTCTTTGCATGATTACCTATCCCAAGGAGAGTGCGGCCACATTACGAAATGCTTGCGTTCCAATGATCGTAAAGACGATTTTAAACAGGTTTTACAATTTATTCTTATTAAAAGATGTTCGTCTGGGAAATATTTGCTACTAAATGTCGGCTTTGTCGTAAAAAAGATAAATTAGCCGACGGCCGTAAAGAGAACTGACAAGCAAGTTTAGTAAATCCTACCAGCACCCATTTTTAAATCATCTTTCCTACTAATACATTCTTCTACAATCAGTTGTACCGCCTTCTCCATCATGCTTTGCGACATCGACGCGCTACCTGGATGCAAGCAGGCTTGACTGGGAAGATAGGGAATATGAATAAAGCCTGCACGTAAAATCTCCCGATTCTGACTTGCTAAATGCATGAGTCCATAGAACACATGATTACACACATAAGTTCCCGCGCTTTGCGATACATCAGCGGGAATTCCGTTTTCACGCAAAGTATGCGTAATTGCCTTGATCGGTAGGGTGCTGAAATAAGCCGCTGGACCACCTTCCACAATCGCTTGATCGATCGGTTGAGCACCAATATTGTCGGGGATACGCGCATCATCGACATTGATCGCCACACGTTCTACGGTAATCTCAGAACGCCCTCCCGCCTGCCCTAAGCAGATGACCAATTGTGGTTTGAGTTGTTCGATCTGGTTACGCAAGTCGCGTAACGCCACCCCGAATTCACATGGTAGCTGAGCGACATGGATGGTGTGGTCTAAGATTTTTTTACCGGAAAATTCTTTTGCTGTTTCCCAAGAGGGATTGGTGATTTCATGATCAAAAGGGGCAAAGCCAGTCAGAAGAATGTTGTGCATAGGCAGTTGAGGTTAGCAATCTAGGGAGACGACAAACATAGAATGAATTTCAAGCACTTGATAAAAACCGCGATGAAATGTGATTTTATGAAGTAGGGGTAGGTCACAATCAAAAAAATCATTCTAGCATGTGGGGAATCTGGGCTTGAGATAAGTATTAAAAACAGGAATATTAGGTCAATTCAGGCGCAGATCCTCTGGTATGAAACGCGCAAAATTGAGACAAACTAACTTGGGCGTCTTATTTCTTAGTAGATCACAAGGTAGGATTTATAGTACCGAAGGGTGCAAAAATCGATACTTTCGAGAAAATTTAAAAATAAATTGCCGGCCTTGTGTAACACATGTTTAAATGTGCATTATTAAAAATAAATATACATAAATTAAATATGGGACACACTAAATGCACAGCACAGCACAGCACAGCACAGCACAGCACAGCACAGCACAGCACAGCACAGCACAGCACAGCACAGCACAGC
>JAIELM010000156.1 GCA_019752975.1 Undibacterium sp.
TGTAGGTTACTGTACCTATCGCTTCATTCACATCGGGCAAACCGACAATAGTAATTTCTGGAATCGCGCCGTCTAATATCGTCCCCACACCAACCACAGGACTGCTATTAGTACTGGTGGACGCACCGAGCGTGAGATTTTCTGTACCTTCCAATATGCCGTCGTTAATCGTCGGCATTTTGACCAAAATACTTGTCACGCCAGCGGGCACTTGCACTACGCTAGACAGTGGCACGTAGGTTTTACCGCCATCGACGGAAACCAAGCTTGGCGCGGTCGTGTCTACACCAATGGTCGCGCTTCCAGAACTCTGAGTTAAATTAAGCGCGAATGGCACTGCACCCGCTTTACTCATAGTCACAGTAAAGACCAGATCATTACCCTCGTCAACAGTCGGGCTACTGACGCTTAATACCGCGGGTCTGTCATCATCGTTTCCGCCAATGCCTGTACCATCATCGTGTATAGTCGTGGTCACGGTTCCTGTACTAATCGTGGCGTTCACGGGAACACTCAAACTAATCCGGTAATTTTCTGGGCCTTCATAAAGAGTGTCATTAATAATTGGCACACTGACGGTTTTAGTAGTTTCGCCTGGTGCGAAAGTCACGGTACCAGCGATGGCGCTAAAATCCACGCCCGAAGTGGCGGTACCAGCTGCGGTGGCATAGTTGACACTCACCGGCGCTACTGATGCAGTAGATAAAGTAATCGTATAGGTGACGCTGCCAATGGCTTCATTTACATCTGGCAATCCCACAATAGCAATGCTAGGGACAGCGCCATCGACGATGGTACCGGTACCCACAACAGGGCTAGGCGTCGCCGAGGTCGAAGCACTCAAGGTCAGGGTCTCAGGCCCTTCAACAATGCCATCAATGACCGTCGGAATTCTCACAACAACACCAGTAACGCCCGGGGGAATAGTGGTACTTGCGGTCAGTGGCGCAAAGCTAAAGCCACCATCGACCGATACTAAAGCGGTAGTCGTATCCACATTAAGAGTAGCGGTACCCGAGCGTGGGATCAAATTCAAAATCGTCGGCGAAGTACTGGCATTACTTAAACTCACTTGGAAATCTAAATTTCCACCTTCGCCAGCGCTTGGGCTGCTCACGCTCAACACCACAGGCGTATCGTTATCAATTCCGCCTACGCCAGTTCCATCATCATGAATCGAGGTCACAAAACTGCCGTTGCTGATAGTGGCATTTACTGCAGTATTCAAATTAACGCTGTAGCTTTCAGACCCTTCGAATACACTATCATTCAAGATGTTCACGGTAATGGTCTTACTGGTTTCTCCCGGCGCAAAAGTAAGCGAACCGGTAGTCGCGCCAAAATCACTTCCCGCCAGAGCAGTACCATCTGCAGTAGCAAAATTCACTCTTACCGATGCGGCCGATGCGGCCGACAAACTCACCGTATAAGTCACGGTTCCCGCGGCTTCATTGACGACAGGTACACCAGTGATGCTAAGAGAAGGAATAGCACCATCAATAATGGTGCCTGTGCCAAAAATCGGCGACGTATTCGCCGAGGTACTGGCAACAACACTTAAAGTCTCAGAGCCTTCGATAATGCCGTCATTAACTGTCGCCAAACGAACGATCACGCTAGTGACACCGGGTGGCACAATAACGGTTGACGTCAACGGTACAAACGAAACACCACCATCAACAGAAACCAGTTGAGAACTGGTATCCACACCCAAGGAAGCTGTAACACCAACTACTGCTAGCGTCAAACTAGTTGGCGTGGCACTGGCATGGGTCAAGGTAATGACGAAATCTTGATTATTACCTTCAACCGTCGTTGGACTAGAAACCGTACTCACTTCAACTGGCGCCAATGGAAGCACCTCTGCGGTATTAGGAGTCGTCGTACTCACCGCTACAATTGGGGTGGCAGTAAAAGTCAAAGGAGAAACCGCTTCAGCAATGCGATCCAATTTGACGAAACCATGAGCATCGCTACTATCGCCCCCTCCCAAACCTGCGGCGGTCTCTTCTAATAATTTATCTAAACTGTCACTGCCTATCACCGCTTTATTCACATCCTGCTGGCTAATTTGCGAACTATTCGAAGACGGCAACAATGCCGCCTCCATCGCGTCTGCCATCGCGGGTGCATAAACGGAAGAATCTAGCGTCACCGTTTCATGCTCACGCACCACATAACGATGACCAGAATCAAAGGATAATTCAACTCGTCCATCCGCTAAGGTCACGATGACATCATTCTCATAAATGACATCGCCGACTTTTAGTTGATGTTGACTACCATCTGGAGATTTAACGATCGCTTGACCTTGCAATGCGACGACTTTACCTACGATGTTTGTTGAATTAGCCATAGTATTTCTCCAATGATAGAACGTGAATATTGCCACTGTATGGAATATTGCTGTCAATCACAATTGTACTTAGGTACTAGTTGGATTTTTAAGCTATTTTGTGACGATGGGAAGAGTGTGTATGAATCGCTCATGGCTGCTCGAAATTGAGCAAAGCGTTGTGAACTAAAGGTCGCCGCGATGAGGTCGAACTGGATCAAATGAAGGGGAAATGTGCGAGTGAGGAAAGACAATACTACAGCACTTAAGGAAAATAGGACCTACGCAAAACAGACGCTGGGGTTGCTATCGCCTTATCGTACTAAAGTACGACCTTCGGCTCGGCGTCCAGCCAACCCTCAAATGTTTGAATCGGGGCGCGAAGGCTAAGACAGTGCCTTAGTACGACAGAGTCGGCAAATCAATTTACAGGCTCAGAAAAATTAATTACCCACCTTTTACCAACAATGCCAATTGCAAACGACTCTTCAGATGCAATTTCTCCAACACCGCACCGACATGCGCCTTGACCGTGCGTTCAGTGATGACTAGCTTTTGTGCAATTTCTTTATTACTCGCACCAGCCGCGACTTCTTTTGCCACTTGTTTTTCACGC
Source organism: Undibacterium sp. (assembly GCA_019752975.1). GTDB lineage: Bacteria > Pseudomonadota > Gammaproteobacteria > Burkholderiales > Burkholderiaceae_D > Undibacterium. The sequence goes on from JAIELM010000156.1 coordinate 2,952, forward strand.
AGGCTTAAATCCTTACCCCAAGCCACATCCAATTCAAGAACATTGCTAGTTATCTCGACTGGCGCGTTCAACAAACGTTGCATAATAGACTCACCAATCCAAATGCCACCTTGCTCCACCACACTAGCAATTTTCAGCAACACTTCTGCACCTGCATGGGTATTGCAATAGCCTTTTGCTGCCACTGAAAAAGCCGCTAGTGCCTCCATATCATTAGGAATATCGCTCATGATAATCACCGGCGAATTACCCACGCACTCTCTTAAACGGGTAATTTGACTCGCCACAGTAGAACCTGGCGTCAATTGCAGCCAAGCCAAAGTGACCAAACCCTCGGTCATCGGCGCAAGCACCAAGTCTAATAAATCGATCCGCTCCGACGCCGAAAAAGCCTGACGAAAACCGTCAGGAATTCTCCCGCCAAAGGTGCAGAAAACATGCGCATCTTGCGCCGATTGATTGGGTATTTCTATCACAGGTCTTGGGGTTGATTTACTCATAGGCTCATCATTTAGCTCACTATTTAGCTCACTATTTAAGCCAATCACTACCTCACTAGACATGACTTTTTCAGTCTTGTCTTCATGCTCTAGTATCGACTTTCTCGATATTTTCTTAAGCGCTGTATTCATCGTTTCCTTCGCTCATTCTTTTACCGGATCTTGTAATGAACCAGATAACCTTGCTCTGACTACGGTCACCTATGCTCACGCTTAGCGTTCTGCTTATCGTTCTGCTTATCGTTCTGCTTATCGTTCTGCTTATCGTTCTGCTTATCGTTCTGCTTATCGTTCTGCTTATCGCTCTGTAAAGGCAGATTGCTTTGCCCGTAAGACCGGCTTTAACATATACGATAAAATGGTTTTCTTACCAGTGATAATATCGACCTCAGCAACCATACCTGGAATCACTGGCTGACCACCAGCGAGTGCCACATGATTTGTGGCGACACGCACAGTAAAAAAAGTCATCCCTCTTTCATCCGTCACCGAATCAGCCCCAATATGCGTCAATGTTCCTTCCAAACCACCATAGGTCGAAAAATCATAAGCGGTAAATTTCACCATGGCTTTTTGTCCCGGCGCCAAAAAGGCAATGTCTTTAGGCGAGACCTTCGCTTCTAACAGCAACTTCGCTTCTAAAGGAACGACTTCAATAATGTCACGTCCCGGTTGCACTACACCACCAACCGTATTGACTAAGAGTCGCTTGACCGTCCCTTTTACGGTTGAGCGTATTTCTGACTGCTTCACTTTATCCGCCAAGCCAGTACTACTTTGCACCAATCCATTCAAACGTGACATGGTTTCTGAAAGTTCTTTCTTTGCCGTATTACGAAAGGCCAACTCCACCTCTTGCACCTTACGGTTAGCTTCGTTAATCGAGGCATTTGACTTACTAATCTGTGCCGCAGCCACATCACGTTCGCCCTTAAACCGCGTCACATCTCTTTCCAAACGCAGCAACTCTACGTCCGACACAGCGCCCGACGCAAGCAAGGGCTTAGTTAAATTAAATTCCTTCAAAGTAGACTCATAAGCGCTACTGGCCTGCCTATTCCTTACCACTGCTTCGGCCTGCTCTTGAGTACGTTGCAGTAATTGCTGTCTGGCGATAGAAATTTGTGCTTGAATCTCATTGTTCACGGTTTCATACAGACGCTGTTCTTCGTCGGCGGTTTTAGGATCTTCCGTCACAACTTCCTGAGGCGGCACATAAGGAACGCCGTCGCCGATGGCACGCAAGCGAGCTGCCTTAGCAGTCAAGGATAAGTAAGTCGCCCGACTCTCTCTCACCGAAGATTCGAACCGGGTCTTATCTATTCGAAGTAGCACTTGTCCATCTTCGACACGCTGACCTTCTTTCACCAAAATTTCGGTAACAATGCCGCCATCAAAACTTTGCAAAACTTTGATCTGCTGCTCCGGCGTGACTTTACCCTCACCTTTGGTCACCTCATCGACACTGACCAAACCAGCCCAGACGATAAAGATAAGAATAGAAATCAACACAGCATGAATCAAAATGCGGGCGCGTATCGGCTCCTGTTGAATAATAATACTGTCCGCATCCACCATAAAATCAGATTCTGGAAGCTTGACATTATCTTTCCAACGGCTCAACCAACGACCTGGCGATATCCCAAGCCGCAGACGCAAACCCTCTAAAAACCCGAGTAGACCAAACCCTATGCGGCTCCAGATTTTCATAATTTCGCCTTTCCAACCTGCCCGGTTTGCAAGGCGTGCATTACTTTATCCTTAGGTCCATCGGCAACGACCACCCCATTATCAAGCACAATAACGCGAGTGGCGATATCCATCAAACTCGGTCTATGGGTCACAATAATCATGGTCTTATGCTGACCATATTTGCCTATACGTTCCTTAAACTGCGCCTCAGAAGGATAGTCCATCGCGCTAGTAGGTTCGTCCAATAACAGCACTGGTGGGTCTAATAATGCGGCCCTAGCGATCGCAATACTTTGGCGCTGTCCACCTGAGATAGACTCGCCCCTTTCACTAATGAGCATATCAAATCCTTCAGGATGCGCGTTCACAAACTCAGTCAAACCAGCTAATTCTGCTGCCGCCACCACCGCCCTATCATCAGCATAGGGCGCGCGTATAGTAATATTTTCGCGTAGGGTGCCATAGAACAGTATGCTATCTTGCTCGACATAACCCAGATTGCGGCGCAAGTCAGCAGGATCCAACTGACGCAAATCCACATCATCTAATAGAACCGCACCTTTACTCGGCTCATACAAACCAAGAATCAATTTTTCGATAGTGGATTTACCCGACCCTATCCGGCCAATGATGACGACACGTTCACCCGCGTTAATCTTAAAACTAACGCCGCGTAAAGCTTCTTCTTTACGCCCAGGATAACTAAAAAAAACATTTTTAAATTCAATTTGACCGCGTATCTCGGGGCGATGCACGAAGGCTGTCTCATCGCTGCGCTCGGTCGGGGTCGCCATAATTTTTTCTAAAGAAGCGAGAGAATTTTTAGCCCCTTCAAATTGCAAAAGCAAACCCACAACCTGCCCTACTGGTGCCATCGCACGGCCGGACAACATGGTCGCCGCAATCAAGCCCCCCATAGACATCATTTTCTCTTGAATCAAATACACCCCAGCAATCACCACCGCCACGTTGACTAACTGTTGAATAAAGGAAGCGCCATTAATGCTCGATGCAGAGAGTAATTTAAGTTCAGAATTCACTCGGGCTAAAAATGCTGTGGTCTTCTCCCACTTTTCTTGCATCTGGCTTTCTGCACCGTGCGCTTTAATGGTTTCCAAGGCGGTGAGACTTTCCACCAAAGTCGAATTACGCAATGCCGATGCACGAAACGTAGTCTCAGACAACTCGCGCATTTTGTGCTGCACCATGTAACTGTAAATGATCACGATCACAATACCGACCAAAGGAATAAAGACCAAGGGCCAACTAATCCACACCAACACGAATAAAAATAGAAATGCAAAAGGAAGATCGATCAAGGCTGTCACAGTCGCCGACGCGATAAAATCACGCACCGTTTCAAAAGACCGCAAGTTAGAAGCAAAAGCCCCCACCGATGCTGGTCTCTGCGACATACGCATACCCAACACCCGCTCCATAATGAGCGCCGACAATTTAAGATCAATTCGATTACTCACCAAACTTATAAAGTGTCCGCGCAATAAACGAATAATATAGTCTAGAATCAAGACTAAAGTGATCCCACCAGAAAACACCCATAAAGTATTCACCGCAAAATTAGGTACTACACGGTCATACACATTCATGGTGTAGAGTGGCATCGCAAGACCAAAAAAATTGATCAACAAAGCCGCCGCCAAAATATCTTTAAAAATCGTTTTTTGCTCGAGAATAGCCCCCCAAAACCAATGCTTTTGCGGCACGGCGACCAAGGGTGGGGTACGTTGATCAAAGCGAAAATGAGGGCGGGAAAAAATCGCCACACCAGTATAACGATCTTCTAATTCTTCACGTGTAAAAGTCACTGTGCCCTGCCCAGAATCTGGCAACAACAGCTGAGCATGCTCACCATCCTCACTCCATGCTTGCAACAGGCAGGCTTCATTATTTTTCAATAGTAAAATAACGGGTAACAAGGCAAGGTCAATTTTCCCTAGGGTGCGACGTACCACTTTAGCGGAAAATCCAGCATGCGCCGCAGCCCTAGCAAACAGCGAAGGCGTTAGTCCGCCACTCACGAGCGGCAAGCCGGCAGTCAAGGCAGCACGGGTGCTTGGTCGCCCATGAATACGGGTCAACTCAACTAGGCAATCGAGTAAGGGATCTCGATGCAATAAATCCTCACGTATACCGATACCAAATCCTTGCTCATGAGTGGGACGGGTAGGGACAACTTGATGAATATTTTCATGGATAGCCATACGTTTTACACCAGACTTGTTATTGAACTTATCAGTACAATTTTACAGCAAGGAGAAATTTTCCGTAAAGAAATTCCTTAACGAAACAGCTTCATTAACAATTATTAACGAATGCGCACAAGACTTGCACAAAATCGTCGACATTAGACATACCGACCAAGACAGTGCCGCATTGAATAACGTCGATCGCTAAATTAAAAATGCGCGCGTAGTTTTACGATCGGAATAAGCATGATATAAGCATGATACTACGCCGAATTCTTGGAGCGACATCTACTTCCTCTGCACGCATAGAAAGCAACAATGTAGGAAGATTTTTCTCTCGCGAAGCCACAAAAAAACCTAAGGCAGCTCTGAAGAACTCATGCGTCGCAAAATGACTTCACTACGTTTTTGTAGATAAGCAGAGTTTTTGTTTTTGTCGTAGTAACGCGGCTTAGGAAGCATCACCGCTAAACGTGCGGCCTGCAAAGGCGAGAGTGCACCCGCATGCACGCCATAATAATGTTGCGCTGCCGCCTCCGCACCAAAGACACCGACACCCCACTCCACCACATTAAGGTAGATTTCAAAAATACGCTCTTTGTCCATGCAGGCTTCTAACATATAAGTGATGATCAATTCCTCCCCCTTACGCAGATAACTACGCTCGCCAGATAAAAACAGATTTTTAGCAAGTTGCTGAGTAATCGTTGATCCACCCGAGACCACCTTACCCTTCCTCTTATTCTTATCGTAGGCTTTTTGCATAGCCTCCCAATCCACCCCTTCATGCTCACTAAAACCGTCATCTTCCGACGCAATCACCGCCCGTTTAAGATGGGTTGAAATGGATGAATAAGCGACCCATTTCTGCTTAAGTTGAAACTGCGCCTCCTTCTCTTGCAACAGGGATTCTTGGGTTCGCATGAAGCTAGTCGAACTAGGGTTATGGTCAACCCACCACAAAATTTGCAGGAAATAGTACAGCTGCACGACCACAAAAAAAGTCAAAGGCGCAAGGATTAACCACCATATTATGCGTTTTTTCACTGCTTTTTCCTTGTTTACGTATGTTTTTGAGGAAGATCAAAAGCAGAATTGTACACGCTTAGACTATGCAAACCGTACTGAGCTCACTACTATCATTACAGATAGAAATTTTAAAAAACGAACCGCTCGTCATTCAAATTCGCCGCGATGCTCAGTCGCGTTATGAATGATGCCTTGGCACAACGCAATTAATCACTTTTAGTATCGGGTCTGCAGTTGCAAGCTTAAATCCCATCGGAAAACTATATGAAATGAAACTATGTTTTCAATTGGAAACATCTCATATTTTTCTTTGTATCGCATATGCAACAAGTTTTTCTAACACACTCATATACTTAATTTTAATGAATGCTTACTTTTGGAAAGTAGATCGACACG
>JAIELM010000109.1 GCA_019752975.1 Undibacterium sp.
CACGCGAAGCCAAGGAAATTCTTTCCACCCAATCATCGACCTATGTCGATGCAAAACTCAATTCTGGCGAACTAGTCCATCTTCAAATCACCAATGCAGCTTTTACCAGTATGACTGAGAACTTGGTGCTCAAAACCATTACTCCTTGTCGCAAAGTTTTGCGTGATGCTCAATTAACGATAGATGATATTGATGGTGTAGTGCTGGTCGGTGGTGCAACCCGCATGCCGCATGTACGCAAAGCCGTAACGGAATTTTTTCAAACCACACCACTCACCAATATCGACCCAGATAAAGTCGTCGCGCTAGGTGCAGCGATACAAGCCAATCTATTGGCGGGCAATCGCGCCGCAGGTGACGATTGGCTCTTGTTAGACGTGATTCCACTCTCCTTAGGAATTGAAACCATGGGAGGATTATCCGAGAAAGTCATCCCACGTAATTCAACCATTCCTTGTGCACGGGCACAAGAATTTACCACCTTCAAAGACGGTCAAACCGCGTTGGCGATTCATGTAGTGCAAGGTGAACGTGAGCTCGTTTCAGACTGTCGCTCACTGGCTAAGTTTGAACTACGTGGCATACCGCCTATGGCGGCTGGTGCAGCAAGAATTCGCATCACCTATCAGGTTGATGCAGATGGTTTACTGGCTGTATCAGCGCGCGAATTACGTTCTGGGGTAGAAGCCTCGATCGTCGTCAAACCGTCCTACGGCTTAGCAGATGAAGATATCGCACGCATGTTACAAGATTCCTTTGGTGCCTCGGAAATCGATATGCAGCAACGTGCGCTAAGAGAAGAACAAGTCGAAGCAGATCGTCTTTTGTTGGCGATCGAGTCAGCACTAAATACCGACAAAAATCTACTCGATGATGTGGAACTCGCGTCCATCCTAACGCTAGTGGAAAACCTACGCAGTGTCAAAACCGAAAATAATCATCAAAAAATCAAAGACAGCACCGCCGCACTTGCTGATGCAACAGAAGAATTTGCCGCGAGACGTATGGATCAAAGTGTGCGTAGCGCTTTAGCCGGTAAGAATTTAAATGAATTTAATTGAAGACACCTCATCATGCCAAAAATAACCATACTACCCCATGCTCAACTTTGTCCAAATGGAAAAATAATCGAGAGCGAATCAGGCAAATCACTCTGCGAAGCCTTAGTAGAAAATACGGTAGAAATTGAGCACGCCTGTGAAATGTCGTGCGCCTGCACCACCTGCCACGTCGTGATCCGCGAGGGTTTCGCCTCTCTCAACAGTTCTAGCGATGATGAGGAAGACCTATTGGATGCTGCTTGGGGCCTAGAATCAACTTCACGACTATCTTGCCAAGTTAAATTAGGACTTCAAGACATTACTATTGAGATTCCTAAATACACGATCAATCACGCTAGGGAAAATCATTGACCTAGCACTTAACTATAGCGCCTTGCGGTTTTTGTGGCTAGCCGAGCAGCAATAGGGGCTAATTTATAACTTTTAAATCGCTTCCCCAATTGCACGCTTGCTCAAATAGTCAAAACCTTCTACCATCAGTAGAAGTTAGGTGCCCAACAAAAAAATAGAAAGGTTCTAGTAATGCGACTGCAATCTTTCGTTAGCTTTATACTCAGTCGAATAACCCTACGTGTCGCGGTGATACTTGCCGTCTTCTTCGGCTTAGCTTTTACCTCTTCTATCCTGATTCCTTATCAGCTCAAAAAAATAGAAGGCGACAGTCTAACCAAGATCAACGATGACCATCAGCGCCTAACCGAAATTTTATCCGTCATTTTGAGCGAACCCGTATGGCAGATCACACCAGAAATCGCCAAATTATCTAGTGAAGTGGTGTATTCAGATCAACGCGTTGCTGAAATTAATGTCATCACACTGCCGGACAAGAAAACATTTATCACGCTAGACGCACACAAAGCCGATCAAAAAGGTAATTTTCGTACAGTATCTCGTAACATTACCCATGGCGACCAAATCATAGGCGAAGTACAGCTCACTTTAGCTGACGACTTGATGCAAGCAGAGATTAAAGCCAGTTATGAGAGAGCAATCATCATCGCAGCCATCTCGTTTTTACTCTCAGTCATTTGTATTTTGATGGTGTTGCAGTGGCGCTTGGTACAACCGATTAAACTGTTGATCGCCAAATCGGATCTACTCGCCAGCGGCGAACTGAATGAACCGATTAGCCTTGATCGTAAAGATGAAATTGGACTTCTTGCGCTACGATTAGAATCAACCAGACAGGCACTACAAAGATCTTTCTACGAATTGGAAATCAAAAACCAACAGCTCCTAGAATACTCAGGCACGCTAGAGTCAAAAGTGCGACTACGTACACAAGAACTAGAAAACGCCAATCACCATCTAGAAGCCGCCTTAGCCAACGTCAATAGTGCACAAAATGAATTGGCACGGATAGAACGTATGGCGGCGCTAGGTTCTATGGTTGCGGGCGTAGCACATGAGTTAAACACGCCACTAGGGAACTGCCTACTGGTCGCCAGCACCTTAAGCGACGAGACTAAGGTACTAGAACGTAGCATGACTGAAGGTACGATGCGCCGCTCTGATCTCAGCCATTACGTTGCCGCAGCGGCTGAGTCGTCCAAACTTCTCATGCGCGGCCTACATCAAGCAGCGCAATTGGTTGGTGATTTTAAACAAGTCGCAGTTGATCAATCGAGCGCGCAACGACGCACTTTTACCCTAGTAGTGGTATTTCAAGAACTGGCTGCTTTACTCCACTCCAGCTTAAAGAAAACCCCATTCAATCTAGAACTCGATATTCCTGATGACATAGAATTGGACAGTTACCCTGGCCCGCTAGGCCAAGTCTTCAGCAATCTTGTGAACAATGCCGTGGTACACGGCTTAGACGGCATGAGTCATGGCAATATGAGTTGCATGGCCAGACGTCAAGGTGAACAAGTCTTAATTGTCTTCCAGGATTCCGGCAAAGGCATTCCGCAGAATATCGTCAAGCGTATCTTCGAACCCTTCTTTACCACCAAATTTGGCAAAGGTGGAAGCGGGTTAGGTCTATCGATCACGTTTAACATCATTACCAATGTGCTTGGCGGTGAAATCCATGTCAGCAGTGAGCCTAACCAAGGTGCACGCTTTGAAATTACCATACCACTAGTCGCGCCTAAAAACCAAGAACTAGATCAAAACCTTCTTCCCGCTTAATTTATTACCTTCCTATTTTTACCCACAATGCAACAATACCTCGACTTTATGCGCCATGTGCAAGAGAATGGCACCCTAAAAACTGATAGAACGGGCACCGGAACACGCTCAGTCTTTGGCTACCAAATGCGGTTCGACTTAGCGCTTGGATTTCCTTTAGTCACAAGCAAAAAACTTCATCTCAAGTCCATCATTCACGAACTTATTTGGTTCTTGGCGGGATCGACTAACACCAAATACCTTAAAGAAAATGGCGTCTCTATCTGGGATGACTGGGCCGATGCCAACGGTGACCTTGGTCCAGTATATGGTTCACAATGGCGCAGTTGGCCATTGCCCAATGGCGGTCACGTGGATCAAATTGCGCAGGTAGTGGAGCAGATTAAGATCAATCCAGACTCTCGTCGTTTGATTGTCTCGGCTTGGAATGTGGCGGACATTCCGCAAATGAAGCTACCGCCCTGCCATGCCTTCTTCCAATTCTACGTGGCTGATGGCCGTCTATCCTGTCAGTTATATCAACGCAGCGCCGATATTTTTCTTGGTGTACCGTTTAATATCGCCTCTTACGCCTTATTGACTCATATGATCGCGCAACAATGTCAGCTCCAAGTCGGTGAATTCATATGGACGGGTGGTGATTGTCATTTGTACAGTAATCACCTGGATCAGGTACAAGAGCAACTTTCACGAACACCACTAGCTCTGCCAAGCTTGAATATTCTCCGCAAGCCAGATTCAATTTTTGATTATCGTTATGAAGATTTCGAAATAATGAACTATCAGAGCCATCCACATATCAAAGCACCAGTAGCAGTCTAGGTTGCTTCTATTTCAACTATAAAAGCGTTCAATACAAAGAAACCAGAGGGATTTTATTACGCCCTGCATTTCCCTCTTTTTTTGCCCCCTCGTGTTGAAACATTTTAAGATTTTGTCTTTTTTTAAAAATATGCCCAATCTCACCATCATCGTCGCCACAGACAAAAACCGTGGCATAGGAATAGAAAATCAACTGCCTTGGCATTTACCCGAAGATTTAGCACACTTTAAGCGCACCACCACAGGACACGCCATCGTCATGGGACGTAAGACCTTCGACTCCATCGGGCGCGCCCTACCCAATCGCCAGAACATCGTTATCAGCCGCAATCGTGAATGGAAACATGAAGGAGTGGTTTCAGCATCATCCATCGAAGAAGCCATTACCAAACTCGGTGAAACGGCCGTATTTGTCATCGGCGGTGCGCAAATTTACCAGCAAGCACTGGCGTTAGCACATACACTGATCGTCACCGAAATACAGGAAGAGTTTGCATGTGATGCTTTTTTTCCACAGATTGAAGCGACAATATGGCAAGAAAACTCACGCGAACATTTTGTATCAACGAATAATCAGTTAAACTATGACATTGTTACATATGTAAGAATTTCAGGCGACGCTCGTTAAGAACCTCGGCAGCTAGGCAGACTGCGCCGTACAGGTCGCACTTACAATAAGATAAATAGAATTGGAATAAAAATGTCAGCAGGTGGTTTTCACGTACACGGTCCACATGACCACGAATTAGAACATGCAGCACACGGTGGAAATGATTTCTCCAGCAAGATTGCGGTGATGACGGCCATTATGGCGACCGTAGGTGCGCTACTCGGCTATCAAGGTGGCGCTACACAAAATGAAGCGGCAATGTTCAAAAACAGCGCGGCAATTGCCAAAACTGAAGCCTCCAATAGATGGAGTCACTATCAATCTAAGTCAAACAAGCAAAATTTAGCAGAACTGGCCATTACACTTCCAGGCGCAGATGTAGAAAAATACAAAACCGAAGTAGAGCGCTATAAAAAAGAAAAAGAAGAGATCAAAAAAGAAGCAGAAGCATTAGAGCATAAGGTCGAGCAATTAGAGGCGTCATCAGAGGCTTCACTTCACCAACATCACCGTTGGGCACAGGCGATGACAGCGGTGCAAATTGCGATTTCCTTAGCCGCAATTGCCCTGTTAACGAAGAAAAAATGGCTGCAATACGCCTCCTATGGCGTAGCAACTGCAGGTGTCGCGGTCGCCGTATTGGCGTGGCAGCATATTTAGGAGTCGGGTATTATGAATAAATTGGTGACCTCACTGGCAGCGTTGTGCTGGTTTGCAAGCTCAACCGGGCAAGCGCAAACTGCGCCGACAGAAGCGCTCCCTCAGTTTCCGCTCTGGGCTAAAACCACGGAAACTGGAATCAATTTATCCAAAAATCCGCAATACCAATTTGGTGTAGATTTCAACTTCGACCTGCGCAAAAATTCTAACGGCACTAACATTTTTCCAAAATCTGCCTTCGATAAAGACGTGTTCGGCAGATTGAATCCGCGAGCAAATACCAGCGAAAGCGCTGGCGCTTTTTTCAATTACCGCCTCAATTCGGATTACGCATTAACGTCTGGGATAAAATATAACACGATCAGCCAAACCAATTGGCAAAATTGGCAGTTAAGCTTAGGCGCCAAAACCGTCAAAATATTTAATCGACGCAATCGCATCAGCACTAGCCTAAACTTTAACTGGTCCAGTCTAGCGCAAACCAATAATGACTTATGGGGCAGAGGTGAATCGTTATCGAACTTAGCACGCCTTAACCAATTCACACCGCAACTCAATCGCAGCGAATTACATCTCAATTCAAGCTGGAACTGGGATATTAACGCTAACTGGTCACTCTCCAGCGGTATCAGCGCGCGCCAAGTACTCAACAAAAACCCTTTTATCAACCAACGCACGCCAGTGACAGTATTCTCAGTGGCGACGTATCGGTTTTAATCTAGCAAACGCCCTGCAGCAATCTTTAATGTACGCCCACAACGCGCAGCGATAGCAAGATCATGAGTCACCAACACTAAGGTAGAACCACGCTCGCGATTAAGCGCAAACATCAGTTGTATCACTGCTTCACCAGTCGCTGCATCTAAGCTACCTGTAGGTTCATCTGCAAACAAAAGCGGTGGCTCAGTCACAAATGCCCGCGCGAGCGCAACCCTTTGCTGCTCACCACCCGAGAGGAATTTGGGATAATGTTTTAAACGACTGGATAAGCCAACTTTATCCAACATCGCCTCAGCCTTCTGCTTAGCCTCTTTATCACCGCGTAGTTCCAGCGGTAACATCACGTTTTCTAACGCGTTTAAATGCATCAGCAATTGAAAAGACTGGAACACAAAGCCCAACTGATTCTTTCTCAGTAATGCCCTACCATCCTCGTCCAAAGCAAAAATATCCACTCCGCCCAATATAACTTTACCCTCACTAGGAGTATCCAAGCCCGCCAACAATCCTAACAAAGTGGACTTACCTGAACCTGAGGCACCAACAATCGCCAAGGTCTCCCCCGCTTGCGCACTAAACGCGATATCATGCAAAATTGTGAGTTCGCCGGTCGCGTCGCTCACACGTTTACTCAAATTATTTACTTCAATTGCAGGCGCTGCAGCGGCATTAGCTATCATAGAGAGGTCAGTATCCGTGTTCTTAAATTTTAAAAAAAAATGTCAATTACTAGCAGTGCTCTGTCTACTAATTACCAGCGCCGCAGTGTACCCACATTCTGCCCCAAAAACCATACTCGTGCTCGGCGATAGCCTCTCAGCCGAATATGGATTGGTACGCGGTACCGGTTGGGTCGCACTACTTGAGAAAAGACTCGCTGAAAATCACATCAATGCCAAGCTTATCAATGCCAGCATCAGCGGCGAGACCACTAGCGGCGGGAAGGCGCGATTGGCAGCACTTCTCAAACAACATCAAGCCCACATACTGATCATTGAACTCGGCGGCAATGACGCATTGCGCGGTTTAGACCTCGCTGCATCAGAGAAAAATTTCCGTGAGATGTTGGCAATGGCCAAAGCGGCCCAAGCCAAAAGCCTATTGGTAGCGATGCGAATTCCACCTAACTACGGCAAAACTTATAGTGAACAGTTTTTTGCCATGTACGCCAAAATCGCTAAAGAAAATCAAGCTAGCTTAGTCCCTTTTTTCTTACAAGGCGTAGCCGACAAACCGGAATTATTTCAAGCAGATCGTATTCATCTGAAAGCAGAAGCACACCCTATCATGTTAGACAATGTGTGGGCACCGCTACAAATACTGCTGAAAAAATAGTGCGCTTTACCCTCTTCAGAATACAAAGAGCGCCGATACCGATACCAATACCTAGCCTAGCCTATCATCTCTAGAGGCGCCCTTCACCATCATCAATAATACTTTGTCCCTCGTGATCCAAATCATCAAACTGCCGGTGTTGTAAAGCCCACCAAAACACTCCACCTATCACGAAAACCAAAATAAGACTAAGCGGCACAAGCAAATACAAGATATCCATTTATTCCTTCACCCGCAAAACACGCAAACCATTGAGCACTACCAATAATGAACTCAGCGTCATCCCCAAAGCTGCGTGCCAAGGCTCCAAATAACCTAACACCGCGGCGGGGATCGCAACTAAATTATAGACCATGGCCCACGCAATATTTTGTAAAATAATTCGATAAGAAAACTTCGCAATTCGCACTGAAAAACTTAAATCAGATAAGCGATTCGAGATCAACACACAGTCACTTCGCGTCTGAGAAATCGGCGCACCTTGTCCCATGGCGATACCAATGTTGGCTAGCGAAAGTGCGGGGCCGTCATTCATACCATCTCCCACCATCGCCACCACCGCACCGGCATTTTGCAAACGTTGAATCTCAGCCTGTTTTTGCGCAGGACTTAAAGCAGCCTGAAAATGGGTAATACCGCACTCACCTGCCACCTGCTCTACCACCTGTATTGCATCGCCTGACAATAACAAAACTTCCATGCCAGAAGTCAGCAAATCACTAATCGCTTGGCGTGCTTCAGGACGCACACTATCTTGTAGAACGAAGCATGCAATCACCCCTTTTTCATCGCCAAACAATGCTGTAGTAAAGGACAAATAGGCGGCGGGAATAGCATATTCGGTAGCGCTAATAGCGAGGACAAACTCAGGCTTACCTAAGCGATATATTTTTCCTGCACTGACAAGCTCCACGCCTGCCCCTGCAATTTCACGTGAACTCTCGACCAGCAATTCCAAATTCGAAGCACCTTTCTGAACCACAGCGAGATCCCCAAAATGGTTAGCGATGGCTTTTGCCACTGGATGCAAAGACATGCTCGCTAATAAAGCCGCGATCTTCGCATCTCTAAGGTGTGGCACCATTTTACAGTCGATTTGCGTCGTCACTTTCAGAGCGCCTATGGTCAGCGTACCGGTTTTATCGAACACAAAATGGCTGACTTTTGCTAGGGTTTCGACCGCCCTACCCTTAGTCACCAACATTCCATGCTTTGCCATTTGTCCTATCGCCGCGGCCATCACGCCCGGCGTCGCCAATGATAAAGCGCAAGGACAAGTCACAACAATAACGCTAATGGCGATCCACAACGCACGCTCTGGCGCGACAAAACGCCAGCCTATTCCTGCCAAGATGGCGATAAGCAAAATCGCGATTAGAAATTGTCTAGCATACCT
>JAIELM010000573.1 GCA_019752975.1 Undibacterium sp.
CGGCTTTATTATTTACGTCTTTAGTGAGCACAATTTTTGTCGGTGAAACACCCAACACGAAGAGTTTCTTGGCAACCGCGTCACTGTCGGAACCTTCAAGTACACCTTCGACTAATTCGCCACTGACATTGCGTGCTTTGTAAGCAAAAAACGGCATAATTTATTCCTACTCTTCAATCTGATTACTAATGCGCATCGCCTCACTGACGGTAGTCAATCCTTGCATCGCTAAATCGACAGCATATTTACGCAAGGTATTGCCAGCCATTTGTTCCCTCGCGACCTTGATGAAGTAAGCATTGTCTTCATGATGGGCAGCATCGACCACTGCCTTGGTCATTTCCAATAACTCATATACCCCCATACGACCGCGATAGCCAGTGCCATTACAATGACCGCAGCCACGCCCTACTACGTAACTGTGTTGTTCGAATTCCTTAGACATGTCTTGATTAAGCCATTCATGTTCGGTCGGGGTGAGCGCATGCTCTTCCTTACAGCTTTCACAAATCACCCGCACCAAACGTTGTGCTAAAACCGCTTGCAAAGAACTGCCCATCATATAACGCGGTACGCCCATATCGAGCAAGCGAATTGGAGTACTCACAGCGTCATTGGTGTGTAAAGTGGAAAGTACTAAGTGACCCGTCATGGCGGCACGCATACCGATTTGCGCAGTTTCTTGATCGCGCATTTCGCCGACCAAAAGAATGTCAGGATCTTGCCGCAAGGTGGCGCGCAAGACTTTGGCAAAAGTCAGGTCGATTTTTTCATGCACTTGCACTTGATTAATCCCTGCCAGACGATATTCCACAGGGTCTTCTACGGTAATCACTTTACACTCTGGTTTATTGAGTTCGGCTAGCGCACCGTAAAGCGTGGTGGTCTTACCGCTACCAGTTGGCCCAGTGACCAAAACCAAACCATTAGGGCGACTAATGATAGAACGAAAGCGCTCCAACATGTGCGCGGGCATACCAATTTTTTCTAAATTTAAAATACCACCGCTTTGATTTAATAGCCGCATGACCACCGATTCACCATATTGCGTCGGCATGGTAGAAATACGTACGTCGATTTGTGCACCACGAACTTTGATCACAAAGCGTCCATCTTGCGGCATACGTTTTTCGGAAATATCCATCTCTGAAATCAGTTTAAGGCGTAACGCCAAGGCACCGGCAATACGCATATCGGCTTCAGTTTGCAAGTGTAACTGCCCGTCTATCCTAAAACGAATTTGTAGTTTTTTTTCTTGCGGTTCTATGTGAATGTCGGAGGCGCGAACTTGCGTCGCATCATCAAAGACCGACTGTAGCAACTTGACCACAGGAGCATCTTCTATTCCAGTATTCGTGACTAGATTGCCAAAGTCGACATTAGCGTCGCCTAACTCCTGCTGCAATTCGCGGGCGAGATCCACGATAGCTTCGGTGTGTCGATAGAGATTATCAATTGCCTGCAAGAGATCATTCTCATTCACCACCGCTAAAAAAATACCCGCTTTCAGCACGCGACTAATTTCATCGTAAGCAAACAAGTCAGTGGGGTCAACCATCGCCACTAAATAGCCACTACTTTTTTCTTCCAGAACGATGGCGCGAAAACGCCTAGCCTGCAATTCCGGAAGTTTTTTGACGACATCAGGTTTAATGGTGTACTGCCTTAGATTAACGTAGCTGATATTTAATTGCTTGGCCATGGCAATCGAAATTTGCTCTTCGGTGACAAAGCCATTTTCGACAAACAGACGCCCCAACTTACGACCGGTACGCTTTTGCTCAGCTAAAGCGAATTGCAACTGCTCTTCCGTCATCAGTTTTTGCTGTAAAAGGATTTCACCTAAACGGATTTTCTCTGGCCTAGCCATGCTCACTTCACTTTCTATTTGTCAGACTTGCGCAAAACCGCCTAGGCGTCGTTGTGGTCTGTTGGTCGCATCAAGTATGATTGATGTAAACAGGCCTAGATACGACAATTTTCAGTCACTCCTACTTCGTTCTATGCGTTACACTAGAGCATCAATTCTACGGGAAACAACATGTTTGCAAAAGTCCATGAGGTAGCAAAACAACTCAATCATGTAATTATCGGCAAAGAGCGGCAAATTCAGCAAGCCCTAGTCTGCATTTTGGCTGGCGGTCACCTGTTAATCGAAGATGTGCCCGGCGTAGGTAAGACCACATTGGCACACGCCTTGGCGATCAGTCTAGGTTTGCAATTTAATCGTTTACAGTTCACTTCTGATCTCCTGCCCACCGATGTGACTGGTGTTTCTATTTTTGAGCGAGACAAAAGTCAGTTTCGGTTTCATCCAGGACCCATTTTTACTCAAGTGCTTTTAGCCGACGAAATTAATCGCGCCACTCCTAAAACACAATCGTCTTTACTTGAGGCGATGGAAGAACAACAGGTCACTGCTGAAGGTGAAACCCGTGAGTTACCCTCGCCTTTCTTTGTCATCGCCACACAAAATCCCAGTCATCAAGTAGGCACCTTCCCCCTACCAGAATCACAACTAGATCGCTTCTTAATGTGTGTCTCACTAGGTTATCCCGATGCCGCTGCCGAACGTGCCTTATTATTAGGCGAAGATAGACGCACCCTATTAAAACACATGTCCGCCATTATCCAAGCGCCGCAATTAGTCACCATTCAAAAAGCCATACGTACCATTCATGTTTCAGAAGCCTTGGTGGACTATGTACAAAGGCTAGCGCAAGCGACTAGAGACAGCAATGTATTTGCCGACGGCATGAGTCCACGCGCCGCACTGGCATTGGTGCAAGCATCTCGTGCGTGGGCGGCTCTCGAAGGACGCGATCATGTATTGCCTGAAGATGTGCAAGCCATGTTAGTGCCCGTCATTGCCCACCGCTTGCGCCCACTCAAGGCCATGCATAGTCAGGCCAGCGCCAGCGCTGATTTATTGAAAGGCCTGATGCTGAAAGTACCGGTATAAATTGTGCTAACGCGACTCAAAACACTATTCAAACAGCAAATTCGGAAAATTATTTTTCTGGAAAAAGCACCTGAGCACGGCGAAATCATACTCAAGCAAAGACGTGTATTTACCCTGCCCAATAAGGCTGGTTTATTATTCGTCGTCCTACTATTGATCATTTTTTTGACTTCGGTCAATTACAATCTCAACCTAGGTTTTGGCATGACCTATTTATTGATCGGCGTGGCGATCGTGAATATGATTTTCACATTTAGAAATCTCGCCTATTTGCGCTTGCATGCAAGCGCTCCATCACCGGTATTTGCTGGGGAGACCTTACACTTCCCCATCCATCTTAAAAATACTCAGAGCTTAGCGCGCTATGCCATTCAAATCGTCTTTATGGAAAAAGACCAAGTGGAACATGTGATTGATATTGCGGCTCGTGATAGCGTGACACTCAAATTACCCTACCCCAGTCAAAAGCGTGGCTACGTGCAAGCACCACGAATTCGCCTACAAACCTCATTTCCCTTAGGTATATTACGGGCATGGAGTACTTGGCTACCTGCAGCACCCGCCTTAGTTTATCCTCATCCGGAAATCTCACCACCACCACTACCAACCGTCGGTGACGGTCAAAACGAAGGCCTACGCAGCATAGGTGAAGAAGATTTCTCTGGGGTGCGCAACTATCAAACCGGCGACCCACTCAAGGCCTTATCCTGGAAGCATATCGCAAGAGTTGATTTGGATGCGGGCGGCAGTTTAATTTCAAAACAATTTTCAGGCGGTGCGGCAGGTCGTATCGCCATCGATTTTAAAGCACTACCTCAGCACTTAGATCTTGAACTACGTTTGTCACGTATGACCAGTTGGGTATTGGAAGCCGACAGTCGTGGTCTGGCCTATTCTTTTTCGCTAGGCAATTTTAAACTGACTAGTGCTGCTACCGAAGCACATCGTTTGGCGTGTTTAAGTGCGCTGGCGACTTTTCAGCTCAATGCGCATGAATAAAAACAACCACGTCCATGACTAATAATGCCTTTCACTCCAGTCAAAACTTGCGCCAGCAAATAGCTAGAGGGCTGCGAATTTCGCGCGAGAAAAGCGATACTTTACTGCTTGTTTTCGCTTGCCTTAGCGTGGTACTGCAACACTATGGCGCCATCGCCACATGGATTATTTTATGTTCTCTCGCCTTAATGGCTTGGCGCGTTTATCTCACCCTGAGCGGTCGACAATTGCCACCTCGTTGGCAATTATTACCAATTACGATGATACTGATGGTGGCCATATTTTTTAACTTCCATCGCTATATCGGCAGAGAGGCCGGAGTCGCCATGCTCTTGTTACTCCTGTCCTGCAAAATGTTGGAAATGCGGGTTAAGAACGATCTCTATGTTGTCAGCTTCCTTGGTTTTTTTCTGCTACAGACAAGTTTTTTTAATTCACAAACCCTCAGTAGCGCACTCTTAGTTCTACTATCAAGCATCGCCCTTCTACTGGCACAATTATCCCCGCAATTCGCGCAGACCATCCCTTCGCTATGGGTTCGTTTAAAGGTCATTCTTAAAATTTTAGCGCTCGCCGTTCCTATCACCATCATCGGCTTTTTCCTTTTCCCCAGAATTACTGGTCCTTTATGGGGTCTGCCAAGTGACGCCAATATCGCGCGGAGTGGCCTATCCGATTCTATGTCGCCCGGAAATATCAGTAAGCTGGCAATGTCGGAGGAGTTGGTCTTTCGGGTGAAATTTTATAATGGCGTGCCAGAAAAATCGGCGTTCTATTGGCGCGCCATGAGTTTGACCAACTATGACGGGCGCACTTGGACAAAAACGCCATCTGCACGACAATCGATAGAACCCAATATCACAGTACAAGAACCCGCCTTGCACCAGCAAATCATTCTAGAGCCTTCCGGCACACAAAACCTATTCGCCCTTGAGAGCGTCGTCAAAGCCCCCTCAATAAAAGAACTCGGCAGTCAGCTCAATCAGGATGGGGAAATCATCGCAAATGGCGTGATTAATCAGCGTCTGCGCTACGAAGTTGACTCTTACCCACACTATATTCTCGGCGCAAACATAGCTACTAGTGAGCTTAACGCGAGCCTACAACTACCCTATAACGTTAATCCACTGACGCGGGCATACGCGCTCTCCTTGGCCAGCAATTACCGCACTCCATTAGAGCGAGTAAGCGCAGTACTGAGATATTTTAGGATAGAGAAATTTTACTACACGCTAGAACCACCTCCACTAGGCCGAGACAGCGTGGATGAATTTCTCTTCACGACTAGATCAGGATTTTGTGAACACTATTCAAGTGCATTTGTAGTCATCATGCGCAGTATGGGCATACCCGCTCGCGTCGTCACTGGCTACCAAGGTGGCACATTAAATACCCATGACGGTTATTATGAAATACGCCAATCCGACGCTCATGCATGGGCGGAAGTGTGGCTGCGAGACCGAGGATGGGTTAGAGTAGATCCAACCGCAGCGGTGGCACCAGACCGCATTATTAAAAACCTCAGCGCGACCCAGCAAGCCACCGGATTAGCGGGCATGGTAGGTGATTTAATCGGTCAAAATTCCTGGTTTGGTACGCTGCGCATGCAATGGAGTGCGCTTAACAATTCATGGAACCAATGGGTTCTGAATTATAACGAGGCCAAACACAGCAATCTATTAGGCCAACTAGGCTTAGACAATCTGGACTGGCGCAAAACACTATTCAGTATTTTCATCATCGGCAGTCTCATCATCGGCAGTCTCGCCTTACCCTTATTACGCCATCGACCACAAATTTCACCTATCGATCGTTTATACTTAAGCCTCTGTGCGGAATTACAAGGACAAGGATGGACAAGGCAAGTGCACGAAGGACCACTGGCATTTTTAGAGCGCCTAAAATCAGAGCTGCCCGCTAACAAATTCACTCTAGTCCAAGCATTTATGCGCATATACATCGCCAATAAATATCAAAAAAATCCACCACAATTCATCGCAACGCGACGCCAATTGAATCTACTCTTAAAACAAATTCGTTCCTCTTATTTTTAAAACTATCTTGAACATAACAACTTTACTCAAATCCTTTGCGCTCGTCACTAGCCTGACACTCTGCTCAACGGCCTTCGCAAGCGAATCTAACGCAAAAAAAATACCCGTAAAACCCTCTTACCAACAAGGTGAAGATCGGCATTTTGTCGATTGGCGAGAAGTGCAAAATTTCATCTCGACAATGCAA
This sequence comes from Undibacterium sp., assembly GCA_019752975.1. Classification (GTDB taxonomy): domain Bacteria; phylum Pseudomonadota; class Gammaproteobacteria; order Burkholderiales; family Burkholderiaceae_D; genus Undibacterium. Next base: position 6,203 of record JAIELM010000573.1, read on the forward strand.
ACCGAACATCACTTCGAATTAGAACAGCTCAATACCATTTTTAAACAGGCACGCTATCTAGAATCATCGATACAACTAATCAAACCCGCTCCGCTAAATAAACCGAAAAATTGGAAAGCCTATCGTGCTCGCTTCGTAGAGAATGGTCGTATAGAAGCCGGTAGCGCTTTTTGGGAAAGAAATACCGAATACCTACAACGTGCAGAAAAAGAATATGGCGTGCCAGCGGAAATTATCGTAGGTTTAATTGGCGTTGAAACGATTTATGGAAAAACCACAGGTAACTTTCGTGCCATTGATAGTTTAACGACACTCGCATTTTCCTACCCAAATACCGCCAATCGTGAAGCGCGTATGGCCTTTTTTCGATCCGAACTCATGCAACTTTTACTCTGGTCAAAGGAGAGTAAAACTGAGCTTTTTTCTATTAAAGGATCCTACGCTGGCGCACTCGGTTTAGCCCAATTTATGCCCAGCAGCCTGCGCCAATACGCAGTCGATTTTGATGGTGACGGCACCATCAATCTCAGCAATTCAGAGGCCGATGCCATCGGCAGCATCGCCAATTATTTAGCCAAACACGGATGGAAAAAAGGCCTTCCCTACACCTTCCCCGCGACCCACGTTGGCCAGGACGAAGACAAGCTTAGGGAGCTACTTTCGCAAGGGCTGAAGGCAAGCTATCAACTAGAGCAAATAAAACAAACCATCACAGCTGCCGATCCACTCATCCCCACCCAACTATTGTATGGCGTGGTTGACCTGCAAAACGGGCCAGATCCCAGCGAATATTGGCTGGCCACTGAGAATTTTTTCGCGATTACACAATATAATAGAAGTTACTTTTACGCCATGTCAGTCGTTGACTTAGGTCAAGTCATTGCGCTAACACGTAAGAAAGAATGAAGAAAAAAATAAATAATTTAAAGTCGATTTTTTTCAACATCTCGATAACAAATAGATAAATACGTATATTTCCGCTTGGAAAAAACATGTGGTGGGGCAAAATAGATACAAAATCCACTAATTTAACTTTATTTTCTGCTTTTTTGAGACGTTTTCGATAATTAATATTGCAAGCAAGAATTTTCTATACTAGAGTAGTGTTATCTAATGATACATTTAAGATAGATTACAGGTAAGTGTCAGTAGATTTAATAATTTCCGCATTGCGAAGTAGATAATTTTGCATTAATTAACGGCATTACGACTTATTTAAGTAATCTAAGTAATTTTAATTATTAGCCCTTCACAATCATTCATATATAAACATCTAATACGAGGTAATGATGGTAAACCTAACACAACTAGAATCCGATGAAATCGACTATGATCCAAACAATCTTTTGGACACCTTGATCAGACAATTGCATCTTAAAAATGATGCCGCACTTTCCAGAGCCTTGGAAGTCGCCCCACCAGTCATCAGCAAAATCCGTCATCGCCGCCTCCCAGTGGGCGCATCGCTGCTCATTCGCATGCATGAAATCAGCGATGTCAGCATAAAAGATTTACGCGGTTTAATGGGTGATCGCCGTGCGAAATTTCGCATCAGCGACAAACAATTCAAACCAAAAGAAGAAGGCATGGCGGCATAAAAAAATCCCCTCAGTTTCGAGGGGATTTTTTTACACCAAACTTCTTATCAAACATCTACACAGCAACACAGAGAAAAAACTGACGCAATAGAGAAAACCTGCGCTGCGTTTTTCGTTTTCACTTTTTCGCTATGCCATTTCGGTGTAAGGTTTTAAGCAGGAAAAACCCCCGTCGACAAATACCGATCTCCACGATCACAAACGATAAAAACAATCGTCGCGTTCTCGACCGTCTCGGATACACGCAGCGCGACCTCGCATGCGCCGGCAGCGGATATTCCGCAAAATATGCCTTCTTCTACTGCCATTCTGCGCGCCATGATTTCTGAGGCCGATTGACTCACTGACTCCAATGCATCAACCCGCGTCCTATTAAAAATCTTAGGTAGATAGGCTTCTGGCCATTTGCGTATTCCTGGAATTTGCGAACCTTCTTCGGGTTGCACCCCGATGATTTGTATTGCTGAATTTTGCTCTTTCAGAAAATGTGAAACCCCCATAATCGTACCGGTGGTCCCCATAGCGCTAATAAAGTGGGTAATTTGGCCGCCAGTATCACGCCAAATTTCTGGCCCTGTGCCTTGGTAGTGCGCCAAGGGATTATCCGCATTGGCAAATTGATCTAGTATGATTCCCTTACCTTCCTTCTGCATCTGCTCAGCCAAGTCGCGTGCGGTCTCCATTCCTCCAGCCTGCGGAGTGAGTACAATCTGTGCGCCATACGCCGACATACTTTGCCGCCGCTCTACGCTCAAATGCTCAGGCATCAACAAAATCATTTTATAGCCACGCATCGCGGCAGCCATCGCCAAAGCAATTCCGGTGTTACCACTTGTGGCTTCAATTAAAGTATCCCCTGGCCTGATCTGACCACGCTCTTCAGCCCGTTTGATCAT
>JAIELM010000244.1 GCA_019752975.1 Undibacterium sp.
TCAAACGTAGCGGGATCATATCTCCTGGTTTAATCGCCGCACCTAGACCCATCAGCACAATGTGGTAGCTGCCGGGTTTGAGTTCTACCATTTTCCCAGCCGGCAAAAGGAGATGTGCTACTTCGCGCATTTGCATAACTTCTCCAACCATAGTCATGCTATGTATGCCCACGGTTTTAGCAATGGGAGACGAGGCGCTGACTAGCTTGGCTTCTTGTGGGGAAGTGATTTGTAAAAATGCGCCGGTGGCCGTTTGTGGAGTCACGGTACTTCTTACCCATGCGTTTTGTACCTGTATTGGCGATTTTATCTGCGCATGACTTAGGCAAGTGGCGCTGCTCAGAAGAGAAAAGAGTATGGTGCTGAGGATTTTCATTTTAGGTAATGGATGGCTAATGTTGCGGTGTAAATTTCCATGTTGCTCGTCGTTATATTACACATCTGGAGCGATGAGCTGGCATTTTAGCTTGGTTTGATATTCCTCGTTGCCCATGTCTGCTCATGACACCTGTATTTGTGCTGAAACTGCATCGAAAGCGTATTTCTTATCATTTCAAATCCTCACGGAAAATCTCGTTTGAAAGCGACACGGTTTTATCAATATTTGATTTCCACGCGGAAATGGGATTAAATGTCGAAGTGATCGCTTATCCTGTCAACGCTATCTTATTTTCTTTTTCTTTTCTAAAAAATGACGTTAAAAAGCCGCCCTGTGTCGCCGATTGTGCCAGATAAGCAATCTTTAGATAGCTTAATGAAGACGATACGTATACCAGCACGTCCGAGTATTTTGGTAGAGATGCAAAAAGAACTGAACAAAGACGAACCGGATTCACGTGCATTAGCCAGAATTATCGCCAATGATGTGGCAATGGCAGCATCGTTGATGAAGTTGACCAACTCTTCTTTTTTTGGTCTGCGATTAAAGGCGCAATCGATAGCGCATGCGGTGGATTTATTGGGGATGAATCAAACCACTTTGCTCATGACTGGCATCATTGTTAGGCAAACTTTGGATGTGAAAGCGAAGATGTTGCGTAATTTTTGGGATGTCTCGTCCAAGCGTGCACATGCCCTTAGTACGATGGTGCGTCGCGTGCCTGTGTGTTCACCTGATGTGGCGCATACTTTTGGTTTGTTTTGCGATATTGGTGTGCCGATTTTGACTGAGCGTTTTCCGAGTTATCAAGAGACTTGGAAAAAAGCGAATGCGTCACCCGATGTCGCGCTTACCCAAGTGGAGGAGTCTGCGCACATGACCCATCATGCCTCTATTGGCGCTTTGCTGGCGCGCACTTGGGGCTTGCCTGAACAGGTTTCTACGGCGATTTTACTGCATCACGACTACGCAACTTTAGATGATCTCGCGACGGATAATAGTGTGCGTGGTTTGATCGCTTTGACTAGCGTGGCCGAGCTGGCGATTCAAAAATTTGAAGGCAAAGAAAGCTCAACTGAGTGGCGCAAGGCCGAAGTCCAAGTGTGCCAATATCTTGGTATAGACGCAGACGAGGTGGAGGATTGGTGTGAAGAGTTGCAGGAAATTTTCAATAGTTAAGCTCAACTTCTTCCGCGCAAAATCCGTGCTGGTAAGAGTACGATAGAGCGTAATAATTCAAATACTCCTTCCACCGCAATTCCCAAAAGTCTAAACGGTAGTAGTAGCAACCAAATGATGGGATACAGTAATAGCGCCAATAAGGCCAGTGGCCAACACAGCACGAATAAAATAATCCAGACCAGTAGTGTCATCATATCGCCATATCCCTTAACATTTTTGAGGCATCTCTGTTTGCAATGAGCACAGTACCATCACGCATTTGTAATTGCAATTGCGATTGTTCGTCGGTGCGCATGGAGTCGACAAAATCGAGGTTGATTAATACTGAACGATGTATGCGCACAAAGCGCGACGGATCAAGTTTTTCGGCCAGCTCTGAAATGCCGAGTCGTACTAGGTAAGTTTTATTCTCTACGTAGATGGCGGTGTATTTTGCGTCGGATTTTAGGTAGGCAATATCCTTGATGTTGACCGGAAAAATATGCCCGCGATCACGTACCAAAATACGCTCTAAGGGGGATGCGATGGTTGAACTGGCATGTTCCAGTCCTGCGTTCAAATGGCTATTGTCACTGGCAGTCGATGTCAGTAGTCTATCGACCGCAGTATCAAAACGCTGACGTGAAAAAGGTTTGAGCAAGTAGTCCACTGCATGTAATTCGAATGCACTGACTGCATACTGATCGTAGGCGGTGGTAAACACAATCTGCGGTTGGTAGTTGAGGCGCTTTAAGACTTCTAAGCCGGTCATTTCTGGCATTTGTATATCCATAAAAACGACTTCAGGTTGCAGCGTGTTGATCTGCATCAGCGCGCTCGCACCGTCGCTGGCTTCACCGATCAAGTGCAGCTCACTGCGGCGTAGTACCGCATCACGTAGTGTTTCTCTGGCGAGCGGTTCGTCTTCGGCGATGAAGGTGGTTTTCATAGGTTCAAGTGATCGGTTTGAAAATTGGTTGGCATTTAGGACTTACGCAAAATTGCGCTAGCTAGAGCCTGCCCTCGAATGCCTGAATCGGGGGCGCGGCGCCGCAGGCAGTACTTTGGTACCTTAGTTTAGCAAGCGGCGAACGCAACGACGCTAGCGTCTGTTTTTCGTAAGTCCTAACATTTTGAAAGGATAGTGGGAACTTAAGTTAAGGGAAGCCGTATCTGTACTGCATAACCTTGCCCGAGTTGCGATTCAATTTGAAAGCTTGACTTTGCACCATATTCTAATTGTAAACGTCGTTCTATGGTACGAATTCCCAAACCATCGATTTGTCCAAGTTGGTGTAGATTGCAACCTGGGCCATCGTCTTTGATGAGTATTTCTAGTTGATTTTTGTGCTCGTCCACCGAGGTTTGTATGGTCAAATTTCCCGGCTGACTGCGTGGGTTGAAGGCGTGTTTGATACTGTTTTCAACTAAGGGTTGTATGCTTAAAGCCGGTAGGCAGCAGGAGAGACTTTCTGGGGCTATCTTCCAGTGTACTTGTAGTCGATGACCTAGCCTTAAAGCTTCTAAATCAAGATAGTCGCGCACGAAATCGATTTCGTTTTCTAGCGTGACTCGGTCATTGCCGCTTTTTTCGGTTTGTAAAATATAGCGCAACATATCGGAAAATCGAAATAAGGCGGTTTCTGCGGCATTTGCGTCTTTACGAACCAAGGCAATGATGGAATGTAAGGTGTTGAATAAAAAATGTGGATTGAGTTTATTGCGTAGTGCCGAGAGTTCGGCGGTAACTAGCAGCGCCTGAGCATGACTGGCGGCGAGCGCTTGCACCCGCTTGGCTTCGCTGGCGCGCAGGCCATGAAAAATACCGGCTATCACACCATACAAGAGCATGCTGTACATAAACGGCCAAACATACCAACTCAGTGGTCGATTCGCGGAGAAGTCAAAAATTTTTGCCATCAGCACAAAGCTAAAGAGATGCCATGAAATCGCGAAGGCCAGCGCACTGCTGATATGGATTAAAATCAGTTTCCAGGTGGGCGTTTGTCGGCGCTCCAACCAACCTGCTAGAGGCCATATGCAATAGAGAATAAGTGCTGCTGGTATTTGGGATACCAGTGATTGGGTAGCATAAGTTAAGTCAAATTTGCCCTTGGTCAAATCGCTAAGTTGAAGGATCACGGAAATTAGTATGGAGTACGCGATCCAGCCTATGCTATAAATTCTCCACAGATGACGCATAGAAGTCCCCTTACTTTGTGATGGGTTATTCGGACGGATAGCCTATTAGGGCTTACGCAAAACAGACGCTGGTGTTGCTGCATTCGCCTCGTCGTACTAAGACTAAGGTACTGCCTTGAGGGGCGCGCCTAGCCAGCGTAATTTTGCGTAAGTCCCCACTATTATCCTTCGTTCTTCAAGCAAACCCGTCACGATGTCACCAATTGAGTTATTTTATCCTTGAGCTGAGGATTGTTGAACTTTTCTAATTCACGTATGCTCCAATTTTCCGCAGTATAAGCTCAATCACCATCATAAAACTTTCACATTAAAAAAAACTTATGGAACTAAAATCTCTCGCTGCGCTTCTGGCGCTCCTATTAGCAAATAGTGTGCAAGCACAAGCACAAACGCCGCTTCCAGCCTCCTCCGTGCCTAGTGCTTTCAGCATGTCGACAGGCACGGCACGTACCGGCGAGCAATTGGCGATGCAGTTTGAAAAAGCCGACCTCACTCTGCAATTAGATCCAAGTACGCGCCGCCTACAAGGACACGCGGTGTTGAGTTTTTTGGCGACCGCCGAACTGAAACGGATCGTCTTAGAGCTGGATAAAAATTTGCCGATTGAGGCGATCAGTATCAATGGCACACCCTTGCCAAATGAAGCGATCAGTAATCCCGATGGGCGCTTGTTTTTGGGTTTACCTAAGCATCTACAAAAAGGTGAGCGTGCAGAAGTCAGCATCACTTATCACGGAGTACCGCGTATCGCCACCAGAGCCCCGTGGGACGGTGGTTTTGTTTGGGCAAAAACGCCCACCGGTGAGCCGTGGATTGCATCGGCGGTGCAAGGAGAGGGCTGTGATTTGTTTTGGCCCTGCATTGACCATCCCATGGGAAAACCGAAGTTGATGAATTTGCATATCACGGTGCCGAGTCCCTTGGTTGTGGCGGGCAATGGGGTGGCGCAAGGGATGGATGAAAAAGACGGGTGGCGCACCTACCATTGGCAGATCAAACATCCGGCCACTTATGGTATCGCCCTCAATGTGGCACCCTATCAGGTGATCGAAGGCGAGTATGCTAGCCGCTTTGGTAACCGCATCGCTTTGAAAATGTGGCATTTGCCTGCCAATCAAGAAAAAGCCAAGGGACTGTTTGCAGAATTTGTACCCATGCTCGATTTTTTTGAAAGTAAATTCGGCCCCTATCCATTTGGAGATGAAAAAATGGGTGTCGCTGAAACGCCGCATTTAGGCATGGAACATCAAACCATTAATGCCTACGGTAACGAATATAAAAAGTCGCCACATGGTTACGATTGGCTGTTACATCACGAATTTTCACACGAGTGGTTTGGCAATCAAATGACCAACGAAAATTGGGATGATTTCTGGCTGCACGAAGGTTTTGCCACTTATATGCAGCCTCTTTATTTGCAGTATTTACGCGGTGAACGAGATTATCAAGTGGCGCTGTTTGAACAGCGTAAGCAAATTAAGAACAAATATCCCATGGTCACTGGTCATCCTATGAGTGAGCATGAAGTATCGGGTACGGTGGGTAATGATGTTTACTATAAAGGTTCACTGCTCTTGCATAGTCTGCGTGCTTTAATTGGCGATGCAGCGTTTTTTAGTGCGACCCGTCGTTTAGTGTATGGACGCGATGATCCTAAGCCAGGTAATTTTCTACCACGCTATAGCACCAGCAAAGAATTTATTGACATCGTCAAACAAGTTACTAAGCAAGATTTGAGCTGGTTTTTTAAAGCCTATTTGACCCATGCGCAGCTGCCGAAATTGCTACAAACCCGAGTAGGTAACACGATAAATTTGAAGTGGCAGTTGCCCGACGCTAGCGTTTTTCCTATGCCTGTTGAAGTGAGAGTTAACGACAAAATACAAAAGCTTATGATGAAAAATGGCGAAGCGAGTTTGCATTTACCAGTCCATGCGACTTACACCATAGACCCCGCCGCCAAACTACTCAAAGACGAACCGCAGATCGAAGCATGGCTAAATGGAGTGGGTAAAAATAGGTAGAGATTATGGTTTGAGAACGACGGTCAGGAATGATCCTAGAAACGGCGGTTGGACGGATATGAGTGTGCATTTTTTCGGCTTTCTGGCTAGGCGTGACGACGACGCAACCTTCACGTTGATAGGAGGAACAACAACGCCAGAGAGCCGAAAAAGTGTGCAATCATGTTCGTAGCGCGCTCACCAAAACGGAGAACAGGATTCACAACGAAAAATTCTAATGGATCAAACACTTAACAACGACTTTAGCGGTCAACTGCCGTTTCTAGGATAATTACAAATAAAGTCAATTTCGCCGCACGGCGGAAGGCTCTACGCTTTTCCGCCCTAGCTTGCCAATCCCCCACACGCCACCATTATGCAACTCATCATCGCAGCCGTAGGTCACAAAATGCCCGCTTGGATAGAAACTGGCATGCAAGAATACCTCAAACGCATGCCTGCCGAGTGCCGCATTCTACTCAAAGAAATTAAGCCGGTAGAACGTTCTGGCAGCAAGACTGCAGAAACGGTGATGGCATTAGAACGCGCCAAGATCGAAGCTGTCATACCCAAAAATGCCCGCATCATTGCCTTGGATGAACACGGCAAAGATTTAAGCTCAGTCGCGCTCTCCAAGCACCTGCTTGAGTGGCAACAGGATGGGCGTGACGTGATATTTGTCATCGGTGGTGCTGATGGACTAGACGCCCAATTCAAGGCGCAAGCCGACGCCTTGATTCGCATCTCTAGTTTAACTTTACCGCACGGCATGGTGCGTGTACTCTTAGCAGAACAATTGTATCGAGCTTGGTCGATTACCCAGAATCATCCTTATCATCGAGTGTAAGGGCTTGCTTGGTGAGGGGTTGAAAGGGATTTGCCGTGGTGATCCGCGCCTCCCCAGATGCTCGTGCAACTGACGCGTTTTTTGACTCAAGCACTCGACCGTTAATACCCATTTCATCATGTCCCAACAAAAAATCTACCTAGCCTCCAAAAGTCCACGCCGCCGCGAACTCTTGCGCCAAATTGGTATCGCTTTTGAAGTACTATTACTGCGCGACGCGCCACCGCGTGGTCCCGATGTGACTGAGCTAGTACTCGCTGGTGAACAGCCAGAAGATTATGTCGCACGCGTGACGCAAGAAAAAGCCGCCGCAGCTTGGAGCGCTATCATGGCACGTCATTTACCAGCGCACCCAGTATTAGCCGCCGATACCACCGTCGTAATAGATCAAACCATCCTAGGCAAACCTGCCAACCAAGAACAAGCACTAGCCATGCTCAGCGCGCTGGCAGGGAAAACCCACTTAGTCTTCACCAGCATCGCCATCCAATACCACGATCAACACCTGCAGTGTACCCAACGCTCGGAAGTCAGCTTCGCCCCACTCACAGATGCCGAAATTCGCGCTTACTGCGCCACCACAGAACCGTATGACAAAGCAGGTGGTTACGGCATACAAGGGATGGCCGCAAGATATATTTCTCACATCAATGGCAGTTATTCTGGCATCATGGGACTACCGTTATTTGAGACTGCAGAATTACTTGCACACTTGAAAAAGCATAAAATTTAAGAACAAGACCTTTCGACATAGAGACGCTGAGAAAAATATAGATAAGCGAAGGAAAATTAAAGTCTTCGCCGTTTTTTATCTGTGCCTTCGTGTTGAGAGGTTTCAGGCTACACTAATTCCGACCTCAATCCACAAAAAACATGAGCGAAAATCTTTTAATCAATGTCACTCCACAAGAAACGCGCGTCGCATTAATTTTTCAAGGCGCGGTACAAGAATTACACATAGAACGTACGCTTTCACGAGGTTTGGTCGGTAATATTTATTTAGGTAAAGTGGTACGCGTCCTCCCTGGTATGCAATCGGCTTTTATCGACATCGGCTTGGAACGCGCCGCGTTTTTACATGTCGCCGACATTTTTGATGCCCGTCCACAAAATCAAGAGGGCAATACCAATAACCTGCCGCTCACACCGATAGAAAAACTGCTCTACGATGGACAAGCGATCACGGTACAAGTGGTCAAAGACCCTATCGGTACCAAGGGTGCTAGACTCGCCACCCAAATCTCGATCGCTGGCCGCATGCTGGTTTATTTACCGCAAGATTCACATATCGGCATTTCCCAAAAAATTGAAAATGAAGCCGAGCGTGAAGCGCTACGCCACAAAGTACAGAGCCTACAACACGAAGGCGAAAAAGGTGGATTCATCGTGCGCACTATGGCCGAAGACGCTAGCGAAGAAGATTTAAAAAGCGACATAGAATATTTACGTCGCACTTGGTCGACCATTACCAAGCTAGCCAAAACCCTGCCGCCGTGCAGTTTATTACACCAAGATTTAAATCTGGCACAAAGAGTTTTACGCGACTTCGTCAACGAAGACACCACCAGCATACAATGCGACTCGCGTGAAAATTTCTTAATGTTAGAAGCCTTTTGCCGCACTTACACTCCATCCGTTTTACCCAAGCTCCAGCACTATACCGGCGAGCGTCCGCTGTTTGATTTATACAGCGTAGAAGAAGAAATTGAAAAAGCCTTAGGTCGCCGTGTCAATCTCAAATCGGGCGGCTATTTGATCATCGATCAAACCGAAGCCATGACCACCATCGACGTCAACACTGGCAGTTTTGTGGCCGGGCGTAATTTTGACGACACCATTTTCAAAACCAATTTAGAAGCAGCCTTAGCCATCGCGAGGCAACTAAGACTACGTAATCTAGGCGGCATCATCATCTTAGATTTAATCGACATGGAAAGTAGTGAGCACCGGGACGCGGTATTGGCCGAGCTCAACAAAGCCTTAGCACGCGACCGCACCAAACTCTCCGTATCCAGCTTCTCCGCCCTAGGTCTAGTCGAGGTCACCAGAAAACGCACCCGCGAATCTCTATCCCACATCCTATGCGAACCCTGCCCC
>JAIELM010000196.1 GCA_019752975.1 Undibacterium sp.
AAGTCAGAGAGTTCGGCCTGCACGCCGACGTGCGTTTTCATCAGTGGCTTAGGGCCATGCAAAATTTGCTGACACAAGGCAGGAAAACTCACATCGCCCCAGCCGGTAATAAGATAGTCTGCCATCGTGACGATAGCTTGTTCATTACTTTCATAGGAAACTTCCGGGCCGCCTAAGACGATCACGACCTCGGGTGCTACGCGCTTGATCAGTGCCACCAAGCGCGTGGTTTCTTCTACATTCCAGATATATACACCAAAGCCTATGATCAGCTTTTCGTCCGCCTTTTGCCATGCCAATAGGCGTTCCAATAAGTCGGTGGTCTTCGCACCAATGACAAATTCTTGTAGATGAGTTTGCTCTTGCAACTCGCCCATATTGGCGTAAAGATAACGCAAACCCAGGGAAGCATGGGCAAACCGGGCATTGAGCGTGGAGAGTAGGATGGTCATAGCAGAGCACAGCAAAAAGAGTCAAGGCCACATTGTACCGAGATTTCCCATTAGGGTTTGAGATGGTGACGGATGAGTTTGCGAGGTAGTTTTGCGTGATTTTATTTTTTCATAGCGAGCGATGGGAAAATAAAATCACGCGAAAATGACCGCAAAATCGCCATCAGCGCTCAAAAAGCACCAAAGGTGCGCCTAATGGAAAATCTCGGGTACGCTGCTTGTCATTGCTTCTCGATTAGGATGCCTTTTTGTGACTTTACTCCCGTCTTTCCGCATTTCGTCGCATCGGCTATACGCATGCAATTCGAAATCGCTATAGTTCAACCATCGACAAGGAACAAAACTAAATCAGTTCAGAAGAAGTCGATAAAAATCAAAATCTTTTTAACTTATTCAAACACTTTTTTAGGAACACAAAATGAAAACCTCTATCCAAAATAAAGCCATTCTCGCATTCGCCAGTATCGCCGCATTAGTCGCCGTCGCCAGTGCTTTTCAAGCCCCAGCTCATGCCACTTCAACGGTGAATCTAGCTGAACAAAATGTGCAAACAGTGAATATCGTTGCTAAGCATATGACGGCAGAACAGAAGTTGAATTTTGATCTGCAAAGCCAACAAGAACAGGCAACACAAACGGTGTTGATTAGCGCCAAACGTCTAAGCGCTGAGCAAAAACTGGCCTTTGATCAACAAGACACTGCATGGAAAACGGCAGCACGTACTAAGACAGCACCGAATCAAGGCTAATCCGATGAGGTCCGCAATGTTGCACCGCGAACCAAACCATCCAAATTTTTTGGCCCTACAATATCGACCATCACATCAAAAGTTAGCCAGTGTTATTCCTCCAAAGCAGATGCAAGGAACGATACTGGCTTACTTGAAAAGCGACCTGAAAAACTACTGGTAAAATGATTTGCAAAGTCATTTGAAAAATATCCACGGTCGTAACGGTCGTAACAGTCGTAACAAACAGTCTAAGACCTACTCGTAGGCATCGTCTTTTGCATCACATCTTTCACTACCGCTCCTGCTTGCAATATCATCCTAGGTTCAGTCAGGTTAATGGTCTCTGGTCGATGTGCTATCTAGCTATTCTCTCCCAATTCCACCCCAAAACAACGATGTCGCCCAAATTCTTTGGCCTTGTACAGTTGGGCATCGGCTAGGCTAATGAGTTCTATCGCTGTCCCCATGATGTGCGCCGGTTTGCTGGCCACGCCTAGGCTGACCGTCACAAATGGTGCTACTGAGGAATCGCTGTGTTCGATTTGCAGGGCGATGATTTCTCTGCCGATGACTTCAGCAAGTCGCATCGCTCCGGCGTAGCCTGTGTCGGGTAATAGACAGACAAATTCTTCACCGCCGTAACGAGCGATATGGTCACCAGCACGCATTAATTTATTTTTTACCGTGGTGGAAATGCGGCGTAGACAATCGTCGCCCGCTTGATGTCCGTAGCGATCATTGTAGCGTTTAAAAAAATCGACATCTAACATAACCACGCTAAGTGCCGTCTTATTGCGGGTTGCTCTACCCATTTCAGCCGCTACCCGTTCGTCAAAGTAACGCCGATTGTGTACTCCAGTGAGTCCGTCTAAATATGCCCAACTGCGCAATAAGTCCGATTGTGCCTTGAGCATCAAATGGGTTTTGATACGGGCTTTGACGATGCGCGGATTGATCGGTTTGCAGATGAAGTCTACCGCGCCACAATCTAGGCCTCGTTCTTCTGCGGCTTCATCGTTTTGTGCAGTGATAAAAATAACCGGAATGTCGCGAGTTAAGGCATCGTTCTTCAAGGTCTGACAGACTTGGTAGCCATCCATTTCGGGCATAATCACGTCCAGCAAGACTAGGTCAGGTTTTTTGCTGGCGCATAAGAGCAGGGCTTGCTGGCCTGTGGTTGCCATAAGAATTTGATAGTCGTTGGTTAGTACTTGAAATAGAACCTGAATATTTGTGGCTTGATCGTCGACCACTAATATGCGTGGTCGTGGTGCTGCTGAAATGGCGGCATCGATGTGATCTTTGGGGCTGTCTTGATGGTTGTTCATGATGGTGCTTGGCATGTCGATTGAGGTGGCTTTCAATGAAGGACTTACAAATTACAAATTACCAATTAAAAGCGCATCGGGATGCGTCCTTGTGGAAAATTGTTTATTTGTAGACTTACCCTTGAGTGAATTATTCCTAATCTAATCCCCTATTTTTTCCAGTAATTGTTGGCACAGGCTTTGTGCGTGGTTAAATTCTAAGGTAATAATTGCCGATTCTAGATCTTGCAATTGCTCGTTCAGCGGCGCTGCAAACTGATGTTTTAAATCGACTATGGTTTCAGTTGCGATCATGTCGGCATTTTCTAGCTGTTCAGATAATGCCATCAAACTGTTGCGAAATAAGTTGATATCATCGCTGCGTTCTAAGGCCATTTGGGTTTTGCTTGTTTGGGCGCGCTCATTTTCTTGTGCTATTGTTTTTGTGAGCGCCTCGGCGAGTAAGCTGAGATTTTGCTGCATATTGCTAGCACTGCTACACAGTGTCGTTAATAAGTCATCGGTTTTTTGCCTATCTTTTTGGACGCGTAGTTTTTCTTCTATCTCTCGCATTTCATTTGAAAATTCGAGCGCACCTAAGGTGGCTGCTAAACCTTTGACTGTGTGAATATGTCGCAGTACTGTCGTGAGGTCGGTACCGGCATCTTGTAATTGCTGAGGTAGCGCTGCCAAGTCGCGAATGAATAATTTCAGGGTATGCTCATACAAGTCTTGTCGTCCCCCCAATCGCTTGAGGGCTGCATGAAGGTCTACTCCTAGTGCGCGTGCTGTCAGCGTCAGACCCGGGTCAGATGGTTCAAATTCTGGCTGACGGGGTTCAACATAGGCATTCGAATATTTGGTGTGGGTTAGGATAATTTTTACTAAGTTGTTGATGTCAAAGGGTTTGCCCACATGGTCGTCGATGCCCGCTTTCTGGCAGGCGATAATGTCCGATTCCATGACATTGGCGGTCATGGCGATAATTGGTAATTTTTTGTTGCCTAATTGTTGGCGTATCATTTGTGTGGCGGTATAACCATCCATGATAGGCATCTGTAAATCCATCAAAATAAGATCGTAGCTGACATCTTCTGCCGCAATAATTTCTAGTGCTTCCAAACCGTGATTGGCAATTTGTACCTTCGCACCTTCGCTCTCTAAAAGTTCACGCGCTACTTGTTGATTATTGAGGTTGTCTTCGACCAGCAGTAGACGTAAATTAGTCAAACGCTGGGTAGAATTTTTGTCAGAATTTTCTCCACTATTTTTAAAGGAGGAATGTTGTTCTAGCTTTGTGCTAAGGGCAATTTGGCTGCTATTGGCGACCGCTAAATTGAGTGTGAAATAAAAGCAGGCGCCTTTACCAAGTTCACTTTCCAACTGCAAATCACTCTCCATCATCTTTAGCAATCCTTGGCTAATGGCAATACCTAGGCCAGTTCCGCCAAAGCGACGTGTGGTTGATGTCTCGGCTTGGGTGAAACCGGTAAATATTTTTTGGTGATTCTCCCTGGCGATGCCGATGCCTGTGTCTTTGACGGAAAAATATAAGCTTACTCGTTCTTCTTCTAATGCAAGGGCCTTTATGCTTAGCGTCACTGAGCCTTGCTCGGTAAATTTGACCGCATTGCTACCCAAATTGGTGAGCACTTGACGTAGTCTCAAGGTGTCGCCTATCAAGACTGGTGGAATACTGGGATCGACCTTGATCTGTATGCTCACAGGCTTGTTACCAACATTGACGGTCAAAATATCTTGGATGTCAGTGAGCAGTTGGTCTAGTCTAAAGGCGTGCGGGTCAAGATGCATTTTGCCGGCTTCGACCTTAGAGATATCCAAAATATCATTTAGTAAGTTCAGCAAAGAGCGTGCTGCTCCTTCCGTTTTCATTGCATAGTCGGTTTGTTGTGGGCTTAAGGGGGTTTTTGCTAATAGACTTAACATACCCAAAATCGCATTCATCGGGGTGCGAATTTCATGACTCATGTTGGCCAAAAAAGCCGACTTGGCTTGATTGGCATCATCGGCCGCTTGTTTGGCGTTGCGCAGCGCTTCTTCGGCTTGGTACTGTAGCGTGATGTCGCGGTTAATTCCTGTCACTAGCGTCGCCTGACCATGTTCATCCCTTTCTACTCCGCCTGCCGCTTGAATATAGCGTAAGCCTATGGTCGGGCTGATGATGCGAAAAATTGGGTTGTAACTATGGCCTCCATGGATGGCTTCAGTTAAGCGAGCCTGGTTCGCTTGGAGATCGTCAGGATGTAATTTGGTGCGCCAAAAATCGACGTAGAGTTTTTCTTGTCTGAGTTCTTCGGGTACTTCGTAGATATCAAACATACGTTCATTAAAATTCAGTTCATCACTGGCTAAATCCCAAGTCCAAATACCCAGTTCGGCTACTTCGGCCGCTTTGGTTAGTTGATCCCTGACATTGAGTAATAGTTGAGTGCTCTTTTGTAGTTCGGCTTCGGCATTTTTACGCTCATTAATATCCATTTGTGTGCCGGACACCCATTCTGGTTTTCCCAGCGGCGTAAAGGAGGCGATACGTCCACGGGTGAGTACCCAAATCCATTGGCCATCTTTATGTTTTAGACGCGTTTCGCATTCGTAGTAAGGCAGATCATGCTGAAAATGGAGCTTCATGCGCTGCTTGGCTTTTTCTAAATCATCGGGATGGGTTAAGTTGTCCCAAGTCTGTATGGTGCTGGGTGTGAGTTGGTTGAGTTCATAACCAATTTGATCGGCCCAGCGTTCATTTAAACGCATTTCGCCACTCTCTACATTCCATTCCCAGGTGCCGACATTGGTTCCTTCAATAATATGGGCTAGGGCCGAGCGTTGATTGGCGAGGCGACTGGCGGCTTTTTTACTGCTGGTAATATCGGTGCGTATGGAAATAAATTTTTCTATGCGACCCTGCGCATCTTTAAACGGCGCGATGAAAGTGTCTACCCAATAGACGTTGCCATTCTTACTGCGATTGCAGACCTCGCCGCGCCAAGGGGTACCTGAGGCTATGGTCCGCCACATATTGGACAAAAAGTCCGCTGACTGGATGCCCGTGGCGACGATACGGTGGTTATCCCGCAAAATTTCTTCTTTGGTATAACCGCTGATATGACAATATGCTTGGTTGACTTCAATGAGTCGACCAGTACTGTCGGCGATCGAGACAATCGCGTGCATATTTAAGGTGCTGAGCAGGGCATTGCTATCGCGCAGCGCGTTTTGCAATCGTTCGGCGGCGATTCGATTTTCAGAAATATCGTTTTGAATCGCGATGTACTTATCAATCACGCCGGTACTGCTTTTGAAGGGGGCGATGAAAGTATCGACCCAATAGAGTGATCCGTCACGCTTGCGATTGCACACTTCACCACGCCAAGGTGTGCCGGTCGAGATGCTTTGCCACATGTTGCTCCAAAATTGTGCTGATTGCGCGTTGGAGCGACAGATTCTGTGATTTTTTCCTATTAGTTCGCTACGTTGATAGCCGCTAATACGGCAGAAAGCATCATTAACATCGATGATGTTCCCTTGAGCGTCAGTTACTGAGACGATGGCATGCATGTTTAAGGTACTGAGAAGCGCTTGATTATCACGCAAAGCGGCGTCTAATTGTTTCTGTGTATGCTCGTTTCTGAGCCTTTGTAGGCGCAGCAAAGCGGCTAACAGCGAACTAATTAAAAATATTGCTAAAAATACCAAGCCGGGAGTAGAACGTTTTCCTGCTAGTTCAAAGGAGGGGGTGCTCATCATCTCTAAACGAAAATCACGTCCATACAGGTGAATATTTTTTACTAGAGTAAACTGTGCCGGAGTTTTTCGGGCTTGCGCGGACAGATTAGGAGCCGAGTAAAAAATCAGCTGTTCGCCATCGATATTGGCGCTAGGGTTGGAGAGCTGATAAACCACTTCAGCTTGCTCACCGCCGGGTACTTGTTCGAGTAAGTCACTGAGTAAAATAGAAGTGTAAACCAGCCCAAGCAAGGCGGGTTTTCCTTGATTTGAGGTGGTAATAGGTGCATTTTTTTGGTACACCGGCAGCATCAGTAGAACACCGAGTTTTTTTAATTTTTTTGGCGCGCTATAGACTAATTCGCTGAGGCTGGGCTTCCCTGTGCTGAGTGCATTTTGTACTAGGTTAAAGCGACGAGGCTCAGAACTAAAGTCGGTTCCTAAGACGGCGTGTTCGGTGCTAGACGAGGCAAAATATTTAAGTAAAAAATGCTCTTTCCTCTGTACGGTATCAAAGGAACGATAGTCATATTCTGGCGCAATATCTTGTTGCTGTTTAAGGACATAGCGCTCTACATCACTGTCATTGACTTTTTCTATATAGCCAAATCCACGCACTCCAGGAAATTCTGTGGCAAAGTCGCGGCTATGTACTGCGGATAAAAATTGGGCGTAACTTAAACTTGGCTGCAGGTCAAACAAATTTTTGACGTCATTTAAGCCATATAATGGCACTGAAAAGCGGCGCTGTATTTCTAGCGTGATACGTTCGGCTTTGTGGGTAAAATCTTGCTCTAATTCGCTTTGTGATTTTGCATTGAGCCAATAGTAGAGCGTGACCGACGACACCGTACCCAGTACGAAAAGCACTGTAGCAAGGTATTTGGGAAATAACCAAAGTCGAACAATCTTGAAATTCTTCACTAAATTTGTCCTAACAAGGAGTTTAGCCAAGCATTCTAGGAAGTATCACGGTGTTTTGAGTAAGGCGTCAATGAAATAATTCTTTTGAGAAGCATTTTTTTGCGTCAAAATGCAACATTAACCCATTCAAAGTAGGCGACACGCCGAATCTACATGATGATAAACCAAAAAACCTATGCAATTTACGGACTAGGCGCCGCCTTAGTGGACACAGAGATTAGTTTGCTGGACACGGATTTGCAAGCCATGCAAATCGAAAAAGGGGTGATGAGTTTAGTCGATGAGGCTAGGCAACACCAGCTCATGCAGTTGCTGGATACGCATTTGCTTGCCTCCAAACGTGCTAGTGGTGGTTCTGCTGCGAATACGATTATCGCAGCTAGTTATTTTGGTTGTCATAACTTTTTTTCCTGTAAATTTGCCGACGATGATAATGGTCGCTTTTACTTGTCTGATTTAACGGCAGCCGGTGTCGTTAGTCCTAGTCATATTGTTCCAGGTCCGGGCATCACCGGTAAGTGTTTGGTGATGATTACACCCGATGCCGAACGTAGTATGAATACCTTTTTGGGCGTGAGTGCTGAATTATCGGTGGCTGAATTGGACTTGAATGTTTTGGCGGCCTCTGATTTTGCCTATGTAGAAGGTTATCTAGTGGGTTCTCAAAGTGCTAAACACGCGGCCGTCACACTATTGCAAGAAGCGCGTCGAGTCGGAACAAAGACGGTTTTAAGCCTATCTGACCCGGCTATGGTGCAGTATTTTAGAGACGGTCTTTTGGAGATGATAGGCGATGGTGTCGATTTGATTTTCTGCAATCAGGACGAGGCTCTCGCTTTTACCCAAACCGAAGATGTGGATCTGGCATGCCAACGCTTGCGCCAGTACGGCAAAACTTTTGCTATTACTTGTGGTGCGCAAGGTGCTATTTTATTTGATGGCAATGCGCTGATCAAAGTCGTTGCGCCTAAAGTGACAGCGGTGGACAGTAATGGTGCGGGAGATATGTTTGCTGGAGCATTTTTATATGCATTGTCGCAGTCCATGGGTTTTCAAGAAGCTGGGACTTTTGCTTGTCTTGCTGCGGCTACGGTGGTCAGTCAATATGGGCCAAGGCTGAGGCCGGAGCAGCATGCTGAGCTTAAAGCGGTGTTTTCTCATCTTGAATTCAACAGCGAAGTGTAGGACTTACGCAAAACAGACGCTGGCGTTGTTGCTGTCGCCTTGTAGCACTAAAGTACTAAAGTGCTGCCTTCGGCTCTGCTTCTAGCTCTAGCAAGCGCAATTTTGCGTAAGTTCTAAAGTGTTTTGATTAAAGCGTTTAATGACGATGTTCGCCTCATTTTCAAATCGGATGACAGGATACTTTGCCGCGCTCTTTATTGCGGCATTGGGGCTACTGTTTGTCTTATGGTATTTTGGATTTGCTTGGTTGGGTTTGGTCGGTGCTAATTCCCAAGGTGTAGACCATGCCATTCATCCGCTCGAAGTGCGAGCGGATTTACAAAGGCAAGTCATTTT
>JAIELM010000026.1 GCA_019752975.1 Undibacterium sp.
AGACAAACTGGCTTGACTAGATTGATCAATCTCCGGGCAATAGTGCATATAACCACTGTGGCTGGCCTTAGCCGCATACATCGCCACCTCGGCATGAATTAATAAGATTGCCCCATCCTGCCCGTCTTTAGGATAGCCAGCTATGCCTATGCCAGCTCCCAAGTCTACTGTTTGATCATCGATAGAAATTGGTTTTTCAAGCGCACTTAAAATACGATCCGCCAGTGCCTGTGCCTCCAACTTTGAGGTACAAGGCAAAACCAAAGCAAATTCATCACCACCTAGACGTGCTGGCGGATAGCTTAATGGTCCCAACTCAGTGGAAAGTCTCAGTGCCACCTGAGTCAACAACTGATCACCAAACTGATGTCCCATGACGTCGTTCACCACTTTAAAACGATCTAAATCCATCATCAAAACATAACACTCTTTTTGGCATTCCATCGATAGTGCGATCGCTTTGGGTAAAAACGAGGCGAACTGTGTGCGATTCGGTAGCTTGGTCAAACTATCCCAATAGGCGAGGCGTGAAACAGCTTCTTCACGTTGCTTAATATCTTCACGCATGTGCGAAAAACTGGCTGCCAGCTCACCTATTTCATCTTTACGTGCGGTGTCGATTTGCACCGCATAATCCCCTTGCCCAAGTCTCAGCGCGACCTGCGCCAAAGCACGCAAAGGACCAACAATATGCCGCGCAAAGAAAATACTCAGCACGATACTGAGCAGCACACCCACCAACATTAGCATCAATAATTTCAACTTCAGTGGACGATACTTTTCCACCGCCTCAGTCACCGAGCGATACAATACCGCGACCGTTTTTACGCCAGCATCATCGAATAAGACAAAACTCAAACTACTCACTTCATCTTGGCCCAAACGCGCTTCTTTGAATACCCTTTGATCCTTAGCAGAAAAATGCGGCGGCATATTCTGCGCATCCGCGGAACTACTCAACACTGGCATGGTGCTGACATTGAGGCGCCACTCTGGTGCGCTGTTTTGTGCGCTGTTTTGTGCGCTGTTTTGTGTAAAAATGCCAGCATCTAGCGTCGACAATTTTTTCATATCCTCAACCGTATTTTGATCAAGGACAAAAGCCATGACTACCCAGCCTATCGTGGTGGGTGCTTTGATCGGTACGATCACGAATTGATAGGTGTTGATGTCGAGGCTAGCGATTGCTGTCGCACTGCCTCGTTCTTGGACTTGCGCCACCAAACGATTGAGTATATTTTGCAAACCCGCACTAGAAGTTCCACCAGCTTGTGCAAGTATGCTTTGATCCAAGTCAATCAAAATAGTCATACGAGAACCTATGCGCTGACCATGATTATCTAGGACGGAAGCGATGGTTTCTTGGTCGCGGGTCGCAACAGCATCCTTGAAGGCATAATCGGCGGCCAAGATACGCGCACCAGCGCTCAATTTTTGTGCGTTTTGCTCTAGAAGATTTCCAAAAACCCGCTCACCAATCTGTAATTCGCTATGAACTGCCACATGGGCATTAGCGTCAATCGCGCTGTTGATATACAAAAAAGCCGCGACCTCCAGTATTACTAAGAGCAGGATAAAAGCAAGGACTATGCGGGTTTCTAGGCGATAAAAAAACAGCTTAAAGCGAGGCAAATAATCCATGTTGACATCCTAGTAGTAGGGATTTTCTGACTTTGGTACACTCCATTCTTTTGCTTTGAATGGTAAGGCGAGAGTTAACTCCATGGTGTTTTTTATGTCCACTTGCTGTGGCTTGGTCGCCAACTCATTTGGCAACTGGAAGTGCCAAGTTTTCACTGTATATTCTCCTTCAGTGATGTCTTTGAATACGAATTTACCTTGCGCGTCGGTCTTACCAAATAGCGGTGTATCGACAATGAGGATATAGGCCAACATGGAATCATGAATGTTACAACCCAATGCCACCGTACCGGCCTTGTCAAAAATAATGGGATTGCTAGGCGTACCTGCATACAGTTTGAGTTCAAAACGCTTCACTGGTGAAAACGAATAAACTTGGTGTTGAACCTCATCCCGATTAGGAAAAGAAATACTACTACCCACTTGGGCGACGCTAACGAGGGGGAGAAATTTTTTATCTTTTTGTGCGATCTCAAGGCTAGCAGGGTGACGCTTACTGATCGCCGCTTTACCTTCGAGATACACCACAGCATCAGCGACTAGCTTACCGTCTTTGTCTTTCACGGTCACCGTCAGTGTGGCAGCCATGCCAATTTGAAAAAAAGTCGGGATGAGGACGCATAGGTGGAAAAAAACCATGACGACCGCTCGCAAAGATGTGTGCATTTTTCTTGCTCCTCAATGTCGACGACTACCGCAAAATATTTCTAGGGAAGCGCTTATCGAATAAATTCGCGCTTCCCTAACACTAGTATCTATCAATCCTATTGCTTTTGCTAGTCGCCAATCAAATTCACAGGAGCATATGAACGATTATTTGTTGCGTCATATCACAGTTGCTAAGTAAGAGCAGCAAAAATCACCAAAACCACATCGTCAACACACAAATAGCGCCAAAGGCGCGCTTAATGGAAAATCCGAGTTAAATGCTACATCCCCCCAAATAAGTGTGCATATAGTCGACTCACTTTGAGTTTATCGGCGTGTTGTCGAAGACTCAGCACCAGACTTCCCGACTCCGTACGCAAGGCGCTCTCAATCGCCTCATTGCAAACCAAAGTGCCACGATGTATCTTCCAAAAACGTTGAGGATCAAGCTGGGTTTGCAGCTCTTTCAATGTGGTTCGAAGCAGATATTCTTTCTCTTGCGTCACAGCGCGAACATACTTATCCGCCGCTTCGAAATACAATATCGAATCCACCTTCACCATAACAATTAATTGACCTACGCTGACTTGTAAAACACGAAGATAAGGCGCAGTCACCGTATTCAATTGTGTCCCTTGTATCCCTTGGGTCATGTCCAATAACTTACGCATTTGCTGAACCACATCACCGGATTCTTGTGGTGCAATGGGATCGCGTGAACACAGTTGCGCTTGCAAACGGGTACAGCTTTGCATCAGGCGTTCAGTTTGGACTGGCTTTAAAATATAATCCATGGCAGCACAAGAAAAAGCCTGCACTGCATACTGATCGTAGGCAGTGACGAAGACAATGATGGGCATCGCCTTACCATCCTCCGGCCACTCTTCAATCAAAGCCGTTGCCACCTCTATGCCGCTCATCTCGGGCATACTAATATCTAAAAACAAGATATCCGCTTGCAAAACCAGGGCTTGTTGTAAAGCCGACTTCCCATCGAGTACATTGGCAACAATCTTTAACTCAGGCCAAACGCGAGCCAACTCGGCTTCCAAATTGGCTGCGAGCAGAGGTTCGTCTTCAGCGATCAAAGCAGTAAAATTCATCACAATACCTTCGAGATTCAAGTTTTTGGGTTAATCGGGAAACGGATCATCGCCATCACGCCCTCCGATTCCGGCGTATTACTTAAAGTAAAGCTAGCCGCGTCGCCATACAAAGTCTTCAATCTTGCTCGCACTTGTTCAAGACCAAAACCACGACTAGGACTAACTTGATTAAGATGTTGATTAAGATGTTGATTGGCACCCAATCCAACACCTGTATCTCGTACCGTCAGCACCAGTTCTGCGCCGTCGAGGGTAGCTGTGATGAGAATCATGCCGCCAGCTGCTTTCGCCTCTAGGCCATGCTTAATCGCATTTTCTACCAAGGGTTGTAGTAACAGCGCGGGGACAGTAAGACGTGCTAATTCAGGTGCCAACTCCATAGAACTCTGCAAGCGTGCGCCCATACGTACTTTCATCAACTCCAGATAATCAGCAATGCGCGCAAATTCAGCAGTCAAGGTATGTGATCCAGTGCGTGAAGCTTCAAGCGTGGCGCGAAAAAATGAAATCAAGCGGTCCAACATTTGCTGTGCACGCGCTGGATCTAAACTGATTAGAACCCGTAAATTGGCCAGCGTATTAAAGAGCATATGCGGCTCCAACTGCGATTCCAAAAGTCTTAACTGACTCTCCGCAGCGCCCCGCAATAGCGCTTCGGTATTCGCCTGTAGCGCGGCCATTTTAACGCGGGTATACAAAACATAGGCACTACCCAAAGCGATCAGCAAAACCACCGTTAAGATCAATGCCAAGACTCGCCAACTCGAATACATATTTTTAGCATCAGGGGTAATTCCCATGACCAGATAACCCAAATAACGCCCAATAAAATACGCCACCACACAAGAAAAAATAATCCACGGCACCATCCACTTCCAACCAGGCCAAACAATCTTGGAAGTCACTTCGTCATGGTGTGCGTTACCAAAAAAATGAGTCAATCCGTAACGCCCCAACTCAATCAAAGTCTGCAATAAGATGCCGGTACAAAATACATGAGCAAAGACATGCGACAAGGGGTCGTGAAATATAAGACTAAAAAGGACTGCCGAGCCAAACATCAAAGGCAAACCAATACTCAATTCACGTAGTAGCCAACGCAATGCACGCTTGCTAAACGAACGTTCAGGTGTTATTTCAGACATAGTTTGATTGCCTCCTATTTTTGCTTATTTTTGCTTAATGATTATTTCACTGGATTGATCCGACTTCCACTCCGGTGGGCCAAACAAATGCGCCAAGAAGGTTTTCAATCGACGCGCTTTGAAGAGATCATTCAACAAAATAATCCATTGTGTGAACTCTACCCGCAAAGGATTATAGCTAAGCATAGGATGAACCAAACCATAGCGACATGGCAAATCGACTCGCTCTTCGGCATAAGTTCCAAACAGGCGATCAAATATAATCAAAACACCGCCATAATTTCGATCAATATATTCGCTATTACTGGCGTGATGCACCCTGTGGGAAGACGGTGTATTGAACACCCACTCTAAGCAACCTAACCGGGGTACCCAAGTCGCATGCAGCCAAAATTGATAAAGCAGATTCAAGGTCAATACATTAAATACCATGCGCGGTTCAAACCCTAGCCAAATCAAGGGAATGAAAAAAATCGACCCGCCCACCAATTTTCCAAAAGCGCCTATCCTAAACGCGGCCGAGAGATTTAACGAGTTCGGCGTGTGATGCACCGCATGATTGCACCAAAACCAGCGCACTCTATGCGCGGCTCTATGCGACCAGTAATAACAGAATTCCTGCCCCAAAAATAGCAAAACAAAAGCAGACCACGCGTCCAGTTCCATTACCCCCAAACGATGTTGGAACACCCAACGCACCAAGGGAGAAGCAATCGACAAGGGCAGCAACACAACTATGCCCGTTCTTAACACTAAATCAAAAACCGATACCCCAAATTCACGCCAATCGTAAGTCTGTTTTCGTGACAGTATCATCGCTTCTATCAAGGCGAATAGCAGCACGGCAGGTGCGGCACCAAACAAAAGAAATTTTTCTAGGGGGTTCATACGGAGTAAGAATAGGGTTTGTAAAAAAACATATTCTCAAGCATGGCGAAGAATATCGCCACGACTATCCGACGAAATGAGCTGTGACTACGCGAAGTGTGGCGACGAGGGGCTGAAATTCAGCCCCTTTGCTTATTAATTTTTACGTAATCGACATATGAATTAGGACTTACGCAAAACAGACGCTGGCGTTGTTGCGTTCGCCTTGTCGTACAAATGTACTGCCTGCGGCTTCGCGCCTAGCCAGCGCAATTTTGCGTAAGTCCTATGAATTACAAGCTGAGCTAATGTATCTCCAACACTTCAAGTCAAATAAGCAATGACGCTAAGCTATTCAAGCTATGCAGCACCATAGGAACAAAAACTTTCGCGTCAGCCAATCAAAACGCAGCAATCCCGGTCTGCGCCCTACCCAAGATCAAGGCGTGAATGTCATGTGTTCCTTCATAGGTATTGACCACTTCAAGATTAACCAAATGTCGTGCAATACCAAATTCATCCGAGATACCATTCCCGCCCAACATATCTCGGGCAACGCGGGCGATGTCTAAGGATTTTCCGCAAGAATTACGTTTCATGATGGAGGTGATTTCCACTGCCGCTGTACCTTCATCTTTCATACGCCCCAGACGCAAACAACCCTGCAATGCTAGCGTGATTTCGGTCTGCATGTCGGCGAGTTTTTTCTGCACCAACTGATTGGCCGCCAGCGGTCGGCCGAACTGCATTCTATCCATGGTGTATTGACGTGCTGTATGCCAGCAAAATTCTGCTGCGCCGAGTGCACCCCAAGCGATACCATAACGAGCTGAATTCAAACAGGTAAATGGCCCTTTTAAGCCTTCGACATGAGGCATCAGATTTTCTTCTGGCACAAACACTTCGTCCATCACAATTTCACCCGTGATCGAAGCACGCAAACCAATTTTTCCATGTATCGCGGGAGCGCTAAGGCCATCCCAGCCTTTTTCTAAAATAAAGCCGCGTATGCGCCCATCATCGGTCTTCGCCCACACCACAAACACATCGGCAATCGGGCTATTAGTGATCCACATTTTTGAGCCACTCAACAAATAACCACCATCCGTCGTTTTTGCGCGCGTCACCATACTACCGGGATCAGAACCATGATTCGGTTCGGTCAAACCAAAGCAACCTATCCACTCACCAGTCGCCAATTTAGGCAAATATTTGCGTTTTTGCGCCTCGCTACCAAACTCATTAATTGGCACCATCACCAACGAAGATTGCACGCTCATCATAGAACGGTAGCCAGAATCCACGCGCTCAACTTCACGTGCGACTAAGCCATAACAAACATAATTCAAACCCGCGCCACCATATTCGCTAGGGATCATAGAGCCCAGCAAACCCAAATCCCCCATCTCACGGAAAATCACCGGATCAGTACGTTCATTACGAAAGGCATCCAAAATACGCGGTGCCAATTTCTCCTCGCAATACACCCGAGCCGCCTCCTGCACCATACGTTCTTCATCGGTGAGTTGCGAACTCAAAAGTAAGGGATCTTCCCATTGAAATGCTGCTTTTGCCATGGTGTGCTTTCTAAAATTTAAGAAATAATGTAATCATTCAAACTGCTATTTAACCACTCATTCCCGAGTACCTGCATACTAAATAACGACTAAAACAAATTCTCGTTTTTTTTAACAAATCATATTCGAGGATGTCAGACGATATAATGAATAGTAAGCTAAGAAACTGCAGGAAAAATGAAAACCCTAATGCTAACCCATCTAGGCTCTCACGTTAAGCATTCACATCCACTCTTTTTGCAACATGTCAAACACTTGTTGGGTAAGCCGTACTCGTGTTTTGTGCTAGGTAAGAGCTACATCATCTGATTTTAATGCACAGCACTGCCGTCAAGAATCGCATCATCAAATGCCCTAGGAGAAGTCGCCTAGCATCACTTCTTGTCCACAATAACGGCTCAGCTCAGTTTTAGATCTAAATTCTAGTTATCAATGAGCATGTCTTTTGTGCGATACTAAAAGCATCTAAAAAAATTCTTTGCCTCAGCATAAATAACATGAAAAAATCTTGGGAAAAAAATATTGGTAATGTAGTGGACTCGATTCGCAATGCGACTGGCAACTGCGTATTTTTGATCGGTGCGGGATGCTCAAAAAGCGCTGGCATACCGCTAGCATCTGAGCTCATTCGAGAAATAAGCACCAAATTCCCCCATAGCTATGCGCAAGCGCCAGAGCCGGATAACTACAATAGCGTAATGTCTAAGCTCACTCCGCAGGAAAGAAAAAAACTCATAAACGATCACATAGAAAAAGCCAAAATTAATTGGGCGCACCTAGCACTGGCGCAGTTATTTCATACCCAAAAAATAAATAGGGTGCTCACCACCAATTTTGATCCCTTGGTGGTGCGCGCTTGTGCCATGACCGGTCACATTCCGGCGATCTATGATTTGGCGACCACCAACACGTTTAAAGATAATCGCATCGCACCCCGTTCTATCTTTCACCTCAATGGTCAACACACAGGCTTTACCACCTTAAATACCAGCGAAGAATTAAAGGAACATGAAGTCCGCTTGCGCGAAATCGTTAAAAATACCAATAAAGAAGGACCAATTTGGGTAGTGATCGGTTATAGCGGCGCAGCCGATCCTTTGCTCGAAGTTTTAACCGAAGTCGAGAGCTTTGAGGGCGGTATGTATTGGGTAGATTATGACAGCACCCCCTCTGCTGATATAGAAGCGAAGCTGCTGAACAAGCCCAGAAAAACTGTCTATTACTTAGGCGGTCATGATGCCGACAACTTCCTAACTGAATTAGCACAAAAACTAGATTGTTTTCCTCCTGCACTACTCGTACAACCATTTTCTCATATCACCAACATGATCGAGCATATCGATTTCGAAACGGGAAAAGAACCTGGAAAACTATTGAAGACGCAATTAACAAAGCAGTTAAATTTGGCAAGTGAAGCCCAGAGCAAACTCGTGACCAAGTTTAACCCCCTGAGTAGTTTATTGGCGGGGAAAAATCAAGAAATTATCGATTGGTACACCTCACTGAGTACGCCTACCGATGAGGACAAGCACTATACCGCTTGGGCTTGGACAAAAATGGGCGACGCCTTAGATGAAGAAGCGCAAGCGTTTGCAAACACCGACCTCCCCA
>JAIELM010000353.1 GCA_019752975.1 Undibacterium sp.
TACCTACTTGGCGGCTTGAACATCACTGGTTACTTGATATCTTCTGGGGCGGGCGCGCCATGACTGGCTATCACGCTTGGATGTTTCCCTTTATTGCCCTGGTGTTTCATTTCCCCTTTTTCTTTTTACAGCAATGGTCATGGAAGCTGCAAGCGCGCGCATTAGCCTCGATCATGTGGTTTTGGATTGTTGAAGATTTTCTGTGGTTTGTCCTCAATCCTGCTTTTGGATTAGGGCGATTTAATCCAGTAGACGTATTTTGGCACAAGCATTGGTGGTGGTTTGCCCCAAAAGACTATTGGACATTTTTGGCTTTCGGCGCGCTGCTGTTTTGGCTGTCTTTTCGGCGGTCAGCGCGATGATGAGAAGCTTTTGAGTGAGATTAGCTGGGAGAGTTAAAGTTCATACTCCACAGTTAAGTGTATGCTTCGATAACCAGGTATTGATAGCTGAGAAGATGTTTTTGTTTGTAATCCAAGGTAGTCAACTACTCGATCGTTAGGGCGTTTTAGGAGATTATCTATGCTTGCATTAAATTTTGTTTTTTTATCGAATTTCCAAAGCAGATAGGTACTTAAGTATGGTGGCCTTGATTCATACGAACGACTATTTACACTCACTTGCACCCAACGGCTACCGTCACGAATAAAGCTTGTACCTATGTTTAAAGGAAGATCCTTGGCTTTATATTCCATACGAAAATTCACGTTCCAAGCAATGGGTGTCATTGCATTATATGGCTTAGGTAAAGTAGAAATATTCGACCAATTTTTGTAGGTATAGAGACTAAAGTCAATATTTGGTGCGTTGCCGAGAAAGCGTTTGAGTGGGAACGTAGTATCAAATTCCAGCAACTTGCTTTGTGCATCGCCAGAATTGATTGTTGTGCTCAACCATGTATTTTGGTCGTAGTTAAAGAATTTTTGATGAGCGTCTTTAATACTTCGCAATGTATAACGCAAGTTGTAGTTCCAACCATCCTTCGCTTCATGCTCATATGCCGCAGATAAAGACCATGCCAACTCAGGGCGTAGTTCGGGATTAGCTAAGGCAGACGGAATAAGAATAGTATTTAGAAAAGTCTTTGTTTTTGGCTGTGCGAGTTGTTCTACACTTGGCGGATTATAGGCTCTCGAAATGCCAAATCGTAATCGATCCTCATTTTCAGTATTTAGACGCCATAGGCTTTGGACTATCGGGCTCAAAATATTGAATTCGTGGGATAAACTTTTTTGTAGATTGAGTGCGTTTTGCAGGCGAAGCGATTCCCAACGAAGCCCCAAATAGAGCGACGATCGTTTGCCTATTTGCCATTCATCCTGAGCGAAAAAAGCACTTTTATCAACGGTCGTGCTATTTTTAGTTTCAGTCTTCAATTCTGCAGAATCACGATCATTTTCTTTAAAATGACTGGATTTCCTTGCTAATGACCAGCCTGCCACAACAAAATGCTCGCTCTCAAATGGTAGCGTGAGTTTTCCAGAGTTGCTAAAACCAAACTGACGAGACGATGATTCTAATTGACTGTTCTGTACTGGACTTGTTCCGACTATACGATTCAAAAACCCGTTTGATTCCCTCACTCCAAAATTGAGGGTGGTATTCAAATCAAGTTTGATATTCTCAAAAATATTTGTCTTTACCCTTAATTCACTGTTGGAAGCCGTGGATTTTCTTTCAAAATGACCCCATTGTTTGCTTGGTTCTATATTTTTACCAAAACTAGGGTAAACCTCATAATCGCGTGCGCTATGGCTGGTTCGACCATTAATTGATGTAGAAAAGGTCAAACTAGTTCGATTGTTCATTTTAAACTGAAGGCGGGGAGAAAAACTTAAATAGTAATTGTCACGTCTACCCTTATCGATACTTATGTACTCCTGTTGAGGGACTCCGTTTGTATTCAGTTCAGTTGTTTTTACGATCTCTGGAGCGTTCGAGATCAGTGGCTCGTAGTTTGCAGTAAGCGTAGTTGAATAAGACAGATCTCCGGATTTATCTGCGCTATACCAAGATACATCAGTACCCAGCCAATTGTGGTGATAAAAATCAGCTTTATATGTGTTTTGTTTTGAATCGGGATTTCTTTTTAATATAATGTTAATTATCCCGCCTATGGATTGACTGCTAAATTCCGCACTTCCCAATCGTGAGATTTCAACTCTATCGATCATAATCAATGGCAAATCCTTTATTGATACGCCTCGCGGTGATTCACCGTCAACTAATAATCTCGTATAGGCACCTGAGAGTCCGGGTAGGGTAATGGAATCATCGGATACTAATACACCGGGAACGTGTTTCATTGCGTCAATAATATTGCTATCACCATAGCGATTTAATTGCTCATTAGTGACAATCGTCTTACCTGCGGCAAGGTGTTTTACGTTTTCCGCTTCACTTCTTGCCTTTACATCGACTTGTTGAATTCGAGTGTTTACATCCTTTTCCTGTGACTTCGAATTGCTCGTTGTCTCAATAGCTTTGGTTTCCTGAGCGTAAACTGGTGCATTTATCGTTAGCCCAAAACATTGGGAGAGGAAAAAGAGGAGGTTAATTTTTTGTTTGTTGTGCAAAATTAGATGGGCTGATATTTAATAAGTAAAATAAAATTTTAGTTAATTTTACTATATTCCTCGGCCGCTAGTAATCATAATTACGCGATCGATGTTGAGCCGCTAAGTTGATTACTTACATCGTATAAGAAAAATCTTTTTGATAAAAACGAGGCAAGTGATTCACAAAAACTCAGCAATCAATTTCACCAATTCTTCACCATAACTCTCGAGTTTCTTAGCGCCTACTCCGGTCACGCCGCGTAGATCGTTGAGTGAACGTGGTTTGGCTTTGGCGATTTCACGTAAGGTGGAATCGTGGAAGATGATGAAGGCGGCGGTGTTGTGGGCTTTGGCGGTTTCAACGCGCCACCAGCGTAGGCGTTCGAAGATGGTTTGTTCGTCGTTGCTGAGATTGGTTTCGGCAAAATCTTTGGCAGACTGGCGTTTGTGTTTGACCGCTTTTTCGGCTTTTTTGTACTGGCGTAATTGAATTTTTGCTTCGCCTTTTAAGACCGCGCGGGAATCCTCTGTGAGTTTAAGTGAGTTGAAATTTTCGTAGTCAACACGCACCAAACCTAAGGCGATCATTTGTCTTAAGATGGTGCGCCATTCCGCTTCGCTCTTGTCGCTGCCGATACCGTAAGTGGAAATTTGATGGTGCCGCCACTGGCTAATACGTTCGGTCTCTAAGCCTCGCAGGATGTCGATGATGTGCCCTGTGGCGAAGCGTTGATCGACGCGGTAAATGGTGGAGAGGACTTTTTGTGCGGCGACGCTGCCATCAAAGGAGTGAGGGGGATTGAGGCAGGTATCGCAATTGCCACAGGCGCCTGAGCGTTGACCGAAATAGTCGAGGATGTGGACCCGGCGACAGTTGAGGGTTTCGCAGAGACCTAGCATGGCATCGAGTTTGCCGCTTTGTATGCGCTTGTAATTTTCATTGGCTTCGGACTCGTCTATCATGCGTCGCTGCTGTACCACGTCTTGTAGGCCATATGCCATCCAAGCATTGGCGGTCGCTCCATCGCGTCCAGCGCGTCCGGTTTCTTGGTAATAACCTTCGATACTTTTGGGTAAATCTAAGTGCGCCACGAAGCGTACATCGGGCTTGTCTATGCCCATGCCAAAGGCAATGGTGGCGGTCATGACGATGCCGTCTTCACGCAAAAAACGACTCTGGTGGCGCGCTCGGTCTGTTTGCTCCATACCTGCGTGATAAGGCAGGGCAGTGACGCCATGTTCATTTAAAAACTCGGCGGTTTCTTCTACTTTTTTACGCGATAAGCAGTACACAATGCCGGCATCACCACTGTGTTGTGCATGGATGAAGTCGAGTAGTTGTTTGCGCCCATTATCTTTCTCCACAATTTGATAGCGGATATTGGGGCGATCAAAAGAAGAGACAAATTGCAGTGCGTTTTCTAACTGCAAACGAAGAATAATTTCGTCTCGGGTTTGCTGATCTGCGGTAGCGGTTAAGGCTATCCTCGGTACTTCGGGAAAACGCTCGTGCAGGATAGATAGTTTGATGTATTCAGGGCGGAAATCATGTCCCCATTGCGAGACGCAATGGGCCTCGTCGATGGCAAATAGCGCTAATGGCGTGCTAGATAATAATTCCAAACAACGTTGTGTCATCAAGCGCTCTGGCGCGATATACACCAGATCGAGTTCACCATTGCGCATCATGCGTTCTATTCGCATAGCTTCATCAAAGCTCTGGGTGGAATTTAAAAAAGCAGCACGTACACCAACTTCGCTTAAGGCATCAACTTGGTCCTGCATTAGCGCGATGAGCGGAGAAATCACTACCCCCACACCCGGTCGTATCAAGGCAGGAATTTGATAGCACAGGGACTTACCACCACCGGTTGGCATGAGGACGAGTGCGTCGCCACCATTGACGACATGGTCAACGATTTGTCCTTGTTGTGAGCGAAAAGCCGGATAGCCAAAAACGGTCTGTAATAGATGCAGCGCTTGGCTCTCGGTGGTGGGATGGTCTATCACTATGCGCTTACTCCGTCCAAGGAATAAGTCCGAAATAAGAGGTGAGCAAGATCATTATCCCAAATGCGATGCGATACCACGCAAAAACATTGAAGTTGTGGCTGCTGATGTAACGCAATAACCAGCGTACACAAAAGAAGGCCGAGATAAACGAAATTAGTGTGCCCAAGCTAAACATAGGAACGTCAGAAACCGACAAAATGTGACGTGCTCCCCATAATGAATAGACGCAGGCACCGAGTAAAGTAGGGATGGCTAAGAAGAAGGAAAATTCGGTTGCGGCTTTACGAGATAGGCCAAATAACATACCGCCGATAATCGTGGCACCTGAGCGTGAAGTGCCCGGGATGATGCCTACAGTTTGCGCTAGTCCAATCTTGACTGCGTCGAGCAAGCTCATGTCGTCGACTGAGGCGACGCGTGCGGGTAAAACATTTTTGGATTGACGTGCTTCCACCCATAAGATGATAAAACCGCCCAAGATAAAGGCCGTCGCTACCGGAATCGGTGCAAATAATAGCGCCTTAATTTTTTTGATAAACAGCACTCCAATGATTGCAGCAGGAAGAAATGCCACAACGACGTTAAGGGCGAATTTTCGCGCTTTGGGATCGGAACTTAAGCCAAGGATGACCTCAGTAATTTTTTGACGGTATTCCCAACATACTGCAAAGATGGCACCAGCCTGTATCGCAATTTCAAAAACTTTGATTTTTTCACCGGTAAAATTTAACAGGCTACTGGTAAGGATAAGATGCCCGGTGGAGGAGATGGGGAGGAATTCCGTCAAGCCTTCAACGATGCCAATGATGATGATTTTGAATGCGAGTAGTAGATCCATGTGGATAGCAGAAAAGTGGTTAAAAATGCTTAAGCGGTAGGGGCGAAGCTTATCATGGTGAGGCGATCAACGGCGCGGTCGCTCGCTCCAAATTTGCTAGCCACTGTAGGGCAAACACCCGATCGCTACTGCACATTTCTTCTGAAGCCTGTAAGCCAGAACAACATGCGGGGCGCTCAGGTTGGCCAAAAATGGCACAACGCAGATCACTCGTCAGTTGGACGCAGGGGGTGCCTGCGGGTTTGCCATTGGGCATGCCCGGTATCGGGCTGCTAATCGATGGAGCGATGCAGCAGGCGGCGCATTGTGGGCGACAGTTCATGATGGTGAATTGAGTTCTGATTTGAGTTCTGATCTTATTCCCGCTATTGTACCAGTACGAGTTGACCATTTTGACTGAAGCTAGTATATTACTGACTCGCGAGTAAGTTAATTTGAGAGTGTTTAATTGCTATGATTGCATGCCCCTTTAAGCCGCGTTGGGAAAGACGTAAAGATGCCAGACCGCAAGAACTATTGGATGCGGCGCTGGATCACTTCGTCGCGCGCGGTTTTGCCGCTACAAGATTGGACGATGTGGCGCGCTCTGCCGGGGTTTCTAAGGGGACGCTGTATCTGTATTTTTGCAGTAAAGAAGAATTATTTAAGGCAGTGGTACGTGAGTCCATTGTGCCTTTGATAGGCGAAGCAGAAGTGCAAATGGCACAGTTCGAAGGTAGCACAGAAGACTTGTTTCGTTTGCTGATAACGACTTGGTGGAATAGTGTAGGAGAATCTAAACTCTCAGGTTTTCCCAAATTAATGATGGCGGAAGCGGGTAATTTTCCGGAATTGGGGCAGTTTTATCAGGAAGAAGTGGTAGATCGAGGCGAAAATTTGGTCCGTAGTTTGTTAAAACGTGGCGTTGCTCGTGGTGAGATTGCAGAGATGGACATGGACATCGCGCCTAAAATTTTGATCGCGCCTATTATTATGATGATGATGTGGAAACATTCTAGCGGCATTTGTAAGGTCGAGCCTGAGAAATTGTCAGGTTACTTGGATTTTTATATTGAGTTATCGCTCAAAGGATTCTTGAGGTAGGGTGTTTTTATCAGTTGCTACTTCGAATTTTTTCGATTGCGAACGCTTGCACGTGTCGTCTTACCAACTGCGGCCAGCGCTATTTTGCGTAGGTTCTAAGAGTATGTCCTATGGTAGAATGTAAGTACTTTTTTAGCAATCGAGAAATGTCATGGATATCGCACTAGCCCGTTTTAATATGATAGAGCAACAAATTCGCCCTACTGATGTCAGTTCGTCAGAGGTGTTGGAACTGCTTAATCAAGTCAAGCGTGAAGATTTCTTCACTACAGCACAACAGAGCCTTGCCTTCTCAGATACCAGTCTACCTTTGAAGTCGGGCGTGTTTTCCTTGCCCCCGAAAATTGAAGCGCGGATGGTGCAAGAAGTCGCAGCTAAGGAAACAGACTCCGTGTTGGTAGTTGGCGCCGACAGTGGCTATTTGGCGGCATTACTAGCGCATCAGGCGCGCTATGTAACCGTTATGGATGTTCTGCCTGAATTGGTACATTTAGCGAAAAATAACCTAAGTAAAAATGCCTATACCAACGTCGATGTGGTATTGGGTGATGCTTTACAAAATCAGCCTAGTCCGACCTATGATGTTATCGTTGTGACGGGTTCGCTTGAAGCCTTGCCTGAAGGTTTGCAAGAGCAATTGAACGTCGGAGGGCGCATGTTCGTGGTAATAGGTGCTGCGCCAGTCATGACCGCGCATTTGATTTCTCGTGAATCTGAGTTGTTTTTCAATACCAAGAAATTGTTTGAGACCTTCGTACCGCGCTTGTCACAAGCCGCGGTGGCTTCTCACTTTACCCTGTAAATGCCATCGGAAAGCCGCTTATGCATGAGATGAGTGTCCAAGAGTTAGCCCTAGCTTTGTCGAATACTGCTATCGACCAAGGTAGAAGACCAGCACTTTTGTTGGATGTGAGGGAACCTTGGGAGTATGAAACTTGTCATATTCAGGATGCGCGCTTAATGCCCATGCAATCAGTGCCTTTGCGTTGGGAAGAGTTAGAGCAAGAATTTGGATTGGATGCCATGATCGTTTGTGTTTGTCATCATGGCGGACGTAGTAAGCAAGTAGCCCATTTCCTCGAGAGAAATGGCTTTACACAATGCATTAATTTGACCGGTGGTGTACATGCGTGGGCTACGCAAGTTGATACAAGCATGCCTACGTATTAGATCCGTCTTTAGCTTGATCTAAGACTTTACTATTTCAATGTAACGACATTATTCAATGAAGAATCAAATAATTGAATAAATGTATCGTTCTATTTTTTTTCGGAGTTTTACATGCATAAATCCATCATTGCAACATTGATTGCAAGTGCTTTTTTTTCTGTGAGTGCGGGCGCTAGCGATTTGCTGCAAATTTATAGAGACGCTTTAGCAAACGATTCTAAGTTTAGTAGCGCGCGAGCATCGAAAGTGATCGGTCAAGAGCAATTCGCACAAACCAAGGCAGGTACTATTTTGCCTCAAATATCTGCTTCTGCAGATGCCTCGGTAGGCCGAACTTTTACCCCGCTGAGTGGGGCGACTACGCAGACACTTTCTAGTCATGGCAATTCTTTGAATTTGTCGATTAGCCAGAGTTTGTTTAACGTCAGAAATTGGGAGAGTTACGAACAAGGTAAATTGTCGCTTCTGCAGTCTGATATTGGTTTTGCACAAGCTCAGCAAGATTTAATGTTGCGAGTGAGCCGAGCTTATTTTGATGTATTGGCTTCAGAGAATAATTTATCGACTTTAGAGGCACAAAAAATCGCGGTTTCTGAACAATTGGCATCGGCAAAACGTAATTTTGAAGTCGGTACCCAGACCATAACAGATACGCATGAAGCGCAGTCTTCCTATGATTTGATCACCGCGCAAGTGTTTGCTGCGCAAGGTGATTTGGAAGTGAGACGCGCAGCACTACGTCAGATTATTGGTAAAGACGCAGGTTGTCTGTCTTTGTTGAAAGAAGGCGTACAAATCAATTCGCCTATACCGGAAAAAATGAGTG
>JAIELM010000272.1 GCA_019752975.1 Undibacterium sp.
ACTCTCACATAAGTTTGATGTAAAAGGGGAGTGAGGGTTTTGAAGGTTTGCTTAAGTCTTGTTTGATTAATCTGTGGTAGCCGATGAAAACTAAAGTAGGTAGCAATACAGTTGTCGCTATCGAATACGCCATCGGCAGCAGCGTTAATTAATTTGTGCTGGCGAAAGTGCTGTAACCATTGCGCTGGTATGTCTGGACCTATGCTACTTTCATCAAAAAACACAGGTGATCTGATTTTATTCCAGCGCTGGGCTAAGGGGGTATCCATATGACCGGATTTGTTGCGAATCGCGGCAAGATGTTCAAGCGGATAGTCTACCGTCAAAACAAAATCTAAAGCCACACCGACGCCGTAAGTGATACCGTGGACACAGGCTAGTGCGCTGTGCGGAAGTAGCGGACGGACAAAGTTTCGCGTCCATACTTTAAAACTGGCGATGTCTTGTACTGTTGTCGCTGCGTTGATGCAATCGTACCAGTATGGCTCTTGTCTCACGGGGTTGCTGTTCATTATTTTTGGCCTTATCCAATTTTTTTTCTGACTATTTTTCCAACTTAAGTTAATGCTTTTTTTTGCTTTCCTTGTGGGAAGCGTGGTGAATAAACGACTGTATTGAGTACTGCTCTGGATTCCCGATAAAGGCACTCGGGAAAGACGGCTTAAAAAAATATTTCTTGCTGATCAGGTTGTGGTATTTTCTAAATTCTCTTGTCGCTTCAGTCGTGCTTAAGTGCTTTCACACGTCTCTTGTCACTTCGGCTTTAATGGACGGTGGCTTGCTCCCGCCCTACGACATACGTCGATTTTCCTTTTTGCTTTACCTCTCTCGCCCTGCTTCCCCGACGGTCTTTTGCACCGGAGAGAGCAAATATTCTAGTACGCTGCGTTGTCCTTGGTTGATCTCTGCTACTACTTGCATCCCTGGGGTAATGGTTAGTTTTTTGCCTTGTGGGTCGTTTAAAGTTTGGGTCTCTAGTGTGACTCTGGCTTTGTAGGTGGCTGTGGTGCTTGGATTGTCGTTGTTGCCTGAGTTGGGGTTGGTGGTCATGTTTGGTTTGTTGCCTTCGGTGGCGTCGACGCTGAGGTGGGTGAGTTTGCCCTTGAGCATGCCGTAGCGTTGAAAGGGGTAAGTGGCTAGTTTGATTTGTACACTTTGGCCAACTTGGATGAAGCCGATGTCTTCGTTTTTAATATTGATATCGGCATAGAGTTGTTCATCTTTGGGAACGAGGGTCATGATGACGCTGCCAGGTTGAACTACCGCGCCGACGGTGGTGGTGGCGATGTCTTTGATGGTGCCCGCTTGTGGGGCTTTGAGTTCCATTAGGCCTTGTTTGTATTGGCTTTTATCCAGGTTGGGTAGCAGTTGGCCGATTTTTTGTTGTAACTCGGTGAGCTCTTTTTGTAAATCGGCTTGGTAATTACTGCGAATTTGTTGAATCTTTTTTTGTTGTGCGTCAATGGTGGAATGGAGGGCGGCGACACTTGCTTGTTGCGCTGTTAAATTCTTGGCGGCCTCGATATAGGCTCTTTGTTTTTCTGCGCTGAGATTACTGGCGATTAGGCCGTCTTTTTCTAGGTCAGCAAAGTTGTCTGCGGTCTTTTTTAAGGAGGGTAGCGTTTGTTCATATTTGGCGAGGATTTCTAAGGCGCTGGTTTTTTCATGTTGGGCTTTTTGGAGTTGAGCTTGTTCTTGCGCTAGGGTGTCTTGTAGTGCTTTTTTGTGCGCTTGGTATTGGTTTTGCACTTGCTGGTAGAGTTTGAGATCGTCATCGGCATGCCTTGACATAGTGCTGTTGTTGAGTTCGGCTTGTAGTCGTCTTACTTGCATTTGACTTGTTTGTAGGTCGTTGTGAATCCCTGTTTTGTCGGCGTTGGTCATGGTGGTGTCTAGCCTGGCGATGATTTGACCTTGCTGGACTTGCTCACCTTCACTCACCAGTAGTTCTGTCACGATGCCGGCTTCTGCTGGTTGGACGATTTTGAGCAAAGTTTGCGGAACGAGCTTACCTTCGGCGGTGGCGATGATGTCTAGTTTGCCTAGGGCGGCCCAGAGAATGAGGATGATCACTAGGACAGAGACGGCGATGGCGACGATGCGTCCAGTTTGGCTGGGCGGGTTATTTTGGATCAGTTGTAACGGATCGTGCCAGCGGGTGGGTGGAACTAGTTTTTTGTGTTGGGTCATTTTATGTTTGTGGTTTTGTGGTTCGCGTATATTGGGTCGTGTATTGCGTATTGGCTGTTTTGGGGTGTTCGCTCTGGATCCCCGCATTCGCGAGGAAGACGGCTTAAAGTCAAAGTCAGAACCGCGCTTGCACTGATTCTGTCCCTATCGTTCATGCTGTCTTTCCCGAGTGCTCTTATCGGGAATCCAGAGCGGATTGCTGTGGTAATTACTTAAGTTGACTATTATTGGTGATATCACTCACTATGCTATTTATTTGTGTACTCGTTCTTCGGCGATAGGTGTCGTTCATTCTGGATCCCCGCGTTCGCGAGGAAGACGGCTTAAAATCAAAAGCAGATCCACGAACCTATCCGCCCATTCCCATACCATTTATCCCGTCACCGTCGGTGCCAATCCTACTCTCTGCGCTCCTTGTGCTCCCAATTTATAGATCGCGTCCACGTGCAAGCCCTTGGGTAATCCATGGGTGATGAAGAGCATGGTGACTTTGCCGTGTAGGCTGTTAATTGTTTGCGCAAAGTGTTCGGCGGTGGGAGCATCTAGGGCGCTGGTGGCTTCGTCGAAGATTAAGATGCTGGGGCGTTTTAGTAAGGCTCTGGCGATCGCTATTCTTTGTTTTTGTCCACCGGACAGTCCAGCACCGCGTTCGCCGATTTCGGTTTGATAGCCTTTGGGCAGGGCTTCTATGGTTTGATGGATTTCTGCCATTTTGCAGGCGGCGGTGATTTGTTCGAAGTTGGCGTCTGGACTGGCCATTTGTAAATTGTCGTAGATGGTGCCGGAGAATAGCGTAGTTTCTTGGGGGACGACACCAAAGTGACTACGTAACTCGTTGGCGCTGAGGTAGCGAATGTCTACGCCATCGACAAGAATTCGGCCTTGGCTGGGTTGGTAAAAACCCTGTAGCAGCTTGGCTAAGGTGCTCTTGCCACAACCTGAAGCGCCCATAATGCCTATGGTTTGACCTGGTTGTATGCTGATATTGAGATTGTCATAGACTAGCGGGAGGTGTTCTGCATATTTGAAGGCGCATTGTTCTATCTCGACTTGGCCTTGTTTGGCATTGGCGCGACTGGGGGTAATAGAATAAGGTTCGACTGGCGCATTCATTAAATCGCCCAAGCGATCTACCGACAGACTAGCTTGCTGAAATTGCTGCCACAGGCCGACCAGTCTTAACATCGGTTGCGACAATCTGCCAGAAAACATTTGAAAAGCGACTAGCATACCGATGGTAAATTCAGTGCTGTGCATGACGGTGTAAGCGCCTATCGCTAGGATCAATAGGGTCATGATTTGCTCTAATAAATTGGAAGCCGTGTTATAACTATTGGCCAGTTGTTTAGTGGCGAACCCCGCTTGTAAATAGCTGGCTAAGTAGCCACTGTATTTGCTATTAAGTTGCGGTTCTAGTTGCAGCGATTTGACGGTTTCTAGACCGACGATGTATTCAGTCATGAAGGCTTGATTGCGAGCACCTAGTTGAAATTGCTGCTGCAACTTAGCCTGAAATAAGGGCGCGACAATCATACTAAGAAGCACGATAATGCTCAAAATCGCTAGCACGATGAGGGTTAAGGTAACGCTGTAGTAAAACATGATGGCGACAAAAATCAGCAGAAAAGGCAAATCCAAAATCAGTGTCACTGCGGCGCTGGCAATGAATTCTCGGATCGTTTCTACCCCATGCATGCGGGCAGCGATCACGCCTGTAGAGCGGTGTTGGAAATACATGGGCGGAAGTGTAAACAGGCGTTCAAACACCGCAGAACCCAAGACGGCATCAACCCGATTACCGGTATGCAGCACCAAGTATTGACGCAGCCACGATAGGCCAGCACTGAAGATCATGAAGATCAACATACCTAAGGCGATGACAATAAGCGTGCTTTGGGTTCTATGCACTACGACTTTATCGATGATCGCTTGGGTGAAAAGTGGCGTGGCTAGGGCGATCAATTGGATTACTAGTGAGGCCAATAAAATCTCTTGCCAGAGTTTTTTATGTTTCAGCAATTCTGGTACAAACCAACTAAAACCAAAGCGCCGCGCTTGCTGTTCTTGTATCGCGCTGTCTGTGTCAATACCTGCGTCAATTTGAGGAGATATGCGAGTAATGTGACCACCGTAGTGGACTTTTAATTCTGGCAGGCTGATAGTGCGAGGCGCAGTATCGTTGGATTCGACAATCAGGACATGCACGCCATCGGCTTGTAAAATCAGTGCGGGACTGATTTCGACAGGATTTTGCTCTAGGGTGAGTGGATCTTGTGCTTCTCCATTTGGGCGTAGCCACAACAGTAAAGGAAAGGCTTCTTTATGCAGCTTTTCGGCCTTGCATTTGTGGGTACTCGCTTGCAATCCAAGCTCATTCATCGCCTTCAGGAGACTAAGATCGGTGTACGGTGCAGCGCATTGTTGTTGGGCGAGATCGAGGGAAAAGGGTTTACGGTGCAAAGCGCATAGGCCTTGTAGCGCCCAGAAGAAGGCGCTTTTACTGACTGCTTGGGGTTGCATGTTGAGACCTC
The DNA here is from genome assembly GCA_019752975.1 of Undibacterium sp. Lineage (GTDB taxonomy): Bacteria > Pseudomonadota > Gammaproteobacteria > Burkholderiales > Burkholderiaceae_D > Undibacterium. The sequence goes on from JAIELM010000272.1 coordinate 4,722, forward strand.
GGTTACTGTAAGAGCCACCCAAAATACGCGTTCGATGAACAGCTATTTATTGAACGATCTTCCAGATTGATTTTACGAGGCGTAACTTTAAGATAATTTTACCTAAACGACAAGTGAAATTTTTATAATTTATAACGTCTTCGAAATAATCTTGCATGTATTTACTTTTTTCATAGCAAAACCATATAAATCATCGATTCACCGCTTCTACCCTCACAAACGACAAAAACTCAACATTTCAATTCATACACTTTATTTCCAAGATGCATCATGTGATAATGCGATTGTAAACTTCAGCAACAAATCGTCGTGACCAAATACAGGAACCAAGCATGAGCATTGATGCACGTATTAAAATCATCATCGTGGAAGCTCAGCCGGTAGTGCGAGCTGGCATCAAGCATTTCATTGCCAACATTGCAGACATGATCGTAGTCGGAGAAGCGCTTAATGGGCATGATGCGATTCGATTAGCTAGACAGATTGAGGCCAATTTAATGCTCATCGAAATTGCATTCAATGATCGCAATGGGATTGACGTACTGAAGCAAATCAAGCGTGAATTTCCGCACATCGCCATCATCGTATTTTCGTCGCATCGAGAGGATCAATATGCGATTCGAGCGCTCAAAGCCGGAGCCTCTGGTTTTATGAACAAACAATGCAGTCAAGAGGAGCTATTGCGTGGGATAAATCAAGTCGCATCTGGGCTAAAATTAATTAGTCCGGAACTGGCACAGGAAATGGCGAACAATCTTAGCCATGAATATGCAAGTGAACCACATAAAACCCTATCCGACCGCGAATATCAAACCATGACAATGATCGCATCGGGTAAAAGTGTTAGTGATATTGCGAAAGAACTCTCCTTATCAGTCAAGACCATTAGTGAATATCGTGCGCGTATTTTGATCAAGATGAGATTGCGCCACAATGGTGAATTAACGCATTATGCAATCAAGAATGAACTGGTAGAATAGGACTTAAACAAAGCAAACACTAAGCTTGTTAGTTACAGTCGCCTCGCCGGTTCAAAGTACTGCCTTCGGCTCCGCCCCTAGTCAATGAATTTTTTGCAGAAGTCCTATAGAAATTAGAAATTTTCTGAGAGCGCACCATGTCGGAAATACCCAATAAACCATTCAAATCCCCCACTGACATCGCGCGGGAAACTTTTCGACGCCTAGCCATAGAACGCATCGCACCCACACCAGAAGCCTATCGCAAACTCTATGTCGAAATTTCGGGTGTAGCAGAGGAAGAAGTAGCAAAATCAGCGGCAAAATCCCCAACAGAAATTTTACCGAGCGAAGCCGAAAACCTGCTTAATGACTTTGCTAAATCATTACAAAAATCGAGTGGAAATTTAGCCAGTTTTGGCCATCGTTTTGGTCGTGCGCTCAAGAGTAAAAACTGGGAAGACTATGCAAAAGGCTTGGAAGAATTAGCGGAAAAGGTCAATGAAAAACCCGTTAGCAAAGGGATAGGGTTGGTCGAAACTAGCCCTGCGGCAGTCAATGCTTTGCCCAGAAAAATTTCCTTAATTGATGACGAGGAAAAAGGCAATGCCAATGAAAGCATACTCAAAGATCTGCTATTCAGAACCTTAAGCATGGCGGTAAGCTCACTGCTAAAACCAATACCCGAGTTGGCAAACGAATCGCAAGCGATTGCCGAAGCAGTCAAAGTGGTGACTAACGAGACCGAGCTTGCAAGTATCAATAGCAGAATCAAACAACTGTGTTTTCAAATCGAGCTTAAAAGCGGCGACACTGCAGAACAACAAGAACTCCTACTGAGGTTGTTTGCGCTTCTGCTCGAAAACATACGCGAACTTTTAGACGATGATAATTGGCTACGTGGACAAATTGAAGTCGTACAGAATTTGATAGCAGGCCCAATTGATCATCGTGCGTTGCAGGACGCCACTCGCAGTTTGAAGGACGTAATTTACAAACAGGCTGCACTCAAACACAGCTTGGCGGAGTCGAAGACCTCCGTCAAAAATATGATGTCTACCTTCATCGATAGGCTAGCGGTCATGACTGACTCCAACAGTCATTATCAAAGCAAAATCAACGCCTACTCTAAAGAAATTCATGCGACGCGGGATATACAAGAAGTAGACCAAATCATTCGCGGCATCCTAGTAGAAACCCACACCATACAAACCGAAGCCAGCCGCTCTCAAGAAATTATGTTGGGCGCGCAAAAAGAAGTCAAAGAGGCAGAGAGGCGCATCAAGGAACTGGAGGAAAAACTCGCCCAAATGAGCGAATTAGTGCGTGAAGACCAACTCACGGGAAGCCTGAATCGACGCGGCTTAGATGATGTTTTTGAGCGCGAAGCCGACCGTGCCGATCGACGCGGCACACCCATGTGTGTGGCCATGCTTGATCTCGACAACTTCAAAAAACTCAACGACACGCACGGACATTCCGCCGGTGATGAAGCACTCATCCACGTGGTGCGCATAGTCAAACAAACCTTACGGTCTATCGATGTGATCGCACGCTACGGCGGTGAGGAATTCTTGATCGTGATGCCAGAGACCAATTTGGAAAATGCGGCGGCTGCAATGACCCGAGTTCAACGAGAACTCACCACCCATTTTTTTACGGCCAATGATCAACGTCTATTCATCACATTCAGCGCAGGTGTTGCTTTCCGAGCGGCCCATGAAGCACAAGAATCAGTGGTTAAACGTGCGGACAAAGCCATGTATGAAGCAAAAAAATCCGGAAAAAATCGGGTAGTCGAGGCAAAATAAATTGGCGGAAAATCACACTCAAACGCTGTGTGAAATCTCCCCTATTCCCAAACCGCCCAAGCACAAAATGGTTGATGTGGGTCACGTTGCAAGCGTAAATTATTTAACCCTAATACTTCAGTCAATGCGAGCGTTTCACCGGGAAACTTTGCGCAATTTAATTCGTCAAAAACCAAGACTGAACCTTTCACTAACCTAGGTAAAATACAGGCTAAGACATCCTTCGTAGGTTGATACACATCCATATCAAAGATCGCCATAGAAATAACGGCATGTGGATTCGCAGCCAGCCATTCCGGCGTCGTCACTGAAGCATTTCCCTTCACCAGTTCAAACTTTTTGATGTGCGCAATTGGGGCAAGTCCCTCGTGCAATTGCATAATTTCTTCGAGCTTCTCTTCAAATAAATGGGTGCTGGCGTAGTCGCCTTGCGCCACCTCGCTACCATCTTTTTGATCCACAGTATCAAAACCAGAAAAGGTATCAAAGCCGATGATTTTCCGAGAGTAATTATAGGGTTCATACATTGCTCGTAAATTGGCCAGCAAAGCTAAAGACGCTCCCCATTGCACCCCAAATTCACAAATAACGCCGGGTACATTCAAGAGCAAACTGTAGAGACGATTAAAATACAAAATACGCGACAAGGAAGTTCGCTTGACGAAGAGATTCGCATGTAAATTCCAATGCGGTCCCATTTGTGGCAGTAGTTCATTTTGCAGCGCATATAAACGTTGATCTATCTGCACTTCTACCGCGCTTCGATTTAAAGACTCACCTAATACTGTTTTCATAGTTAATCTCAATTAAGTTTGACTCAGTGGATGCACAAAACCGGCATATTTTTGGAAGAAAATATTTTTTCTTGTTGACAAATGGTTCCTTTCCTCTTTTCTTTAGTCAAAGGTAAAAGTAAAGCCAACTATGAACC
>JAIELM010000136.1 GCA_019752975.1 Undibacterium sp.
CAATTGCCCAAATATTTTAGGTGTTCCGGCAAGGATATCGCCTTTGTACATATAGTCGGATTCGCCAGCGAAGGTGCCAACTATGCCGCCCGCTTCCGTAATAATCAAGGAGCCTGCTGCGATGTCCCACGGTGCGAGACCTTTTTCAAAGAAGCCGTCTAAACGTCCCATTGCCACATAAGCCAAATCTAAAGCTGCCGAACCTGGCCTTCTTAAACCTTGGCATTTTTGCGTCATGATTTTAAACATCGCCATGTACTCATCTAAGCCAGAGAAATCACGTGTTGGAAAACCAGTACCGATGAGTGCATCAGCCATTTTGTCGCAACGGGTTACACGGATACGTTTGTCGTTTAAAAATGCTCCGCCACCTTTAGAGGCAGTAAACATTTCATTTCGAGTTGGATAGTAAATCACTGCTTGCGTAATGACGCCCTTCTGTTGCAACGCAATGGAGATGCAATATTGTGGAAAGCCATGAATGAAGTTGGTAGTACCGTCAAGAGGATCAATGATCCAGACGTTTTCATTGTCATCGTGGAGATTTTTTGATGCACCTGACTCTTCAGCGAGTATGGCGTGGTCAGGGTAAGCGGAAGTCAACACCTCTATGATCGCTGCCTCGGCAAGTTTATCGACTTCCGTAACAAAATCATTAAATTGTTTTTCGCTGACTTGAATGCGGTCAACGTCAAAGGAAGCACGATTAATAATAGTCGAAGCGCGGCGAACGGCTTTAATCGCCGTATTGAGCATGGGGTGCATAAAGGTTTCCGTTAAAATGGCGATAATCAGATAGAAATATTCATCTTGCTCCAAGGGATGCAAGATAAAATAATAAATTCGGATATCGCACAAAAATGAATTAAAGAGCAGCGCGTCTTTTCCTAATTTCTTAAACATTCAACGCGCAATAGCGCTATTTTAAATGAACTTGCCCAAGCTTGATACCTCTGTTTTCAATCGTTTACGTTTTGTATTAGTAGATACTAGCCATCCTGGCAATATTGGCGCAGTTGCTAGAGCGATGAAAACCATGGGATTTTCTGATTTACGCCTAGTCAATCCGCGCTTTGACGATGCATTAAGCCATCCTGATGCGATCGCGTTTGCCAGTGGTGCGCAAGATGTTTTACAAAACGCTAGGATTGTTTCTCATATAGATGAGGCGCTTGAGGGTTGTCATTTTGTAGCTGCAGTCAGTGCTCGTTTGCGTGAATTTTCGCCGCCGATCTTGAGTGCACACGCGTTTGCCAAGCAAGCAAGCGACAGATGTGACCAAAACCTAGCCCTAGTGTTTGGAAGTGAACGCTTTGGGTTGCCCAATGAAATTGTTCTCAATAGTCACGCACTAATCAATATTGCCACTAATCCAGATTATTCCTCACTCAATCTGGCACAAGCAGTACAGATCCTTGCTTATGAATGCCGGATGACCAGTGTTGGTCACACTACGCCAAATGAGGTCATTGGGTTTCGAGGGGAGAGCGCTTCGACACAACAAATTGATAGCATGTATCAACATTTACAAGAGGCCTTAGTCGCCATTGGCTTTCTTAACCCAAACAGCCCCAAAAAATTAATGCCGCGATTAAAACGTCTATTTTCTCGGACTTCGCTAGAAATTGAAGAAGTGAACATTTTACGTGGAATCGCAAAGAAAATGCTAGATGGCAATAAGCAGTAAAAGATGCTAGGGTGATATAATTTGAGTTTTTCTGATACAAAACTATTTGTTTATATAGTTATTATGCAAATTGGTGGTATTTTTGCCCCAAGCAAGGCGATGTTTGTGTGTGCAATGGGTATTTGTCTTTGAGTTCCCATGCAAAAGAAGTAACATTGCCGTAAGTTGTTAAGTTGGGTATTTTCAGAACTTTAATATGACTTTTGGAATAAACATTATTTCTCTTGCACTTCGCCGACCCTTTGTACACCTGATTTCGGTGTATTTCAGCCTGATTCTAGTCTCACCCACGGTTTTAGCCGTTGGTTTGGGGGAGATACGTGTACGCTCGTCGCTCGGACAATCATTGGTCGCAAAGCTCGATATTGTTGGCGCTGAAGATGAAGTCATTAGTCCCTCTTGCGTCAGAGCGCGAGTGATAACGATGGAAGGGACTTTCGTCGCTAGTGCGAATGTGGCTCTTAATTTAACCCAACGTCAACGTTCCATCTCGTTTACCACTAGGCCTGCGATAAATGAACCTGCAGTCAAGTTAATTGTCGATATTAACTGCGAAACACAACTGCATCGCGAGTTCCTACTCTTACTTGATCTTCCTGAAACCACGGAGATGCCGAGCAGGATTTTAGGGAATAGCCGCGACGATGTATCGCTGGAAAACCAGTCCAATCAACAACCGGCTAGGCTAGAGAGTCAAGCTTCCAGCCCCAGCACTTCACCCAAATCGTCAAAAATTTCAAACAATGCTGAGACAAGCGCAAAAATCGCAATTCCAAAACCACGCCGAAAAAATACCCCGAATACGCTTGCAGATGCAGTGCCCGTCGAAAAACCTACCCAGTCGGATTTAAAGCCAGTAAATACGCAGGTTGCGACAAAGAAAAATCGTGATGTTCTAAAATTATCTGACGAAGTCCAAGTCGTGGCGCAAGGGCTACGCATGAGCGACGTGTTAAGTTCAGATTCGGGGAAAGAGCTCCTGAGAAATGCACAAGAATTACAGAGTTTACGTGAAGCCCAAGCAAAAATGGCGGCACTTTTACGCGATGAGAAGGGCGTTGAAAAAATCACTGAAATACTTCCTAGTTCACTAGCCAGTCCGACGGCACAAACGACGGCAGTCAACGAGTCAGCAGAAATTCTTAAACTAAAAAAGGAAGCAGAGCGACTACAGCGACAAAGCCTACAGGACAAAAGTGCTTTAGCAGAATTAAAAAATAAAGCGCCCTTTGATTTTTGGATTTGGATTCTTGCAATCGTAGCGACTGTGTCGGTGGCAATCATACTCTTTCTTCTGTTTTACATTAAGCGTAAGGTGCATGCGCTGGATTCACACTGGTGGGAAAATACCGAGCCCGGAGCGAATTCAGTATTTGCCGTGCCAATTGAAGAGGTCATTGATGGCGTACAAGCAAGCTACTACAGCAAGCCCATTCATGCTTCAGAGTCACCAAATTCCTCTGCTAAATCGCCCTCAAGAGGTGCGGCGTCGGATAATGTTGATCTAAAAAAAGAAACTCGATCAAATGAACCCAATACGGTAAGTGGTGGTCAGCGCACGCCCACATTAGAAGAGACAAATAGCAGCATCTTTAACTTCTTTTTGCCACGAGGAAGTTCGGTTGCGGTTGAAGAAATTTCTGACGTGACTCAGGAAGCGGAGTTTTGGATTTCCATGAACGACCCTCAACGCGCGATTGAAATTTTATCGGCACAAGAGCAAGTGGAACATCCTGATTCTCCATTGCCTTGGCTATTCTTACTTGATCTCTATCGCTCAACCAATAATCAACACAAATACGACCCTTTACGCGAGCGATTTATTGTCTTCTTTAATGCAAATATTCCTGAATTTAATGCCAATTTAAGCGAAATCCATCATCGACATCTCGAGGACTTTGGACATTTGATGGAACAAGTCTGTCAAAAATGGGGAGGAAGTGACATCGTCCCTTTCCTAGAAAGCTTGTTGGTCGACGATAGAGAGGGGAAACGTGTAGGTTTTGATTTGCCCGTATATAGAGACATTTTAATGTTATTGGGAATTGCCCATGAATTAGAACGAATCAAAGCAATAGAGGGATCCTCGCCCTATGGGACAATGAGTTCATCGGCCAATGAAGTGGAACCAGAAGCACCAATACCAGATCCGGTGGCTGAAGCAGATTTTGGAACAATTGAATTTGAGGTGATTAATTTCCCCAAGCCGGATATTTTTAAGAATAAGTGAATTGGTAATTGAATGAGGGAGAAAAATAAAACTACAGTAAATCTAAAGAGAACAACCCAACAGCTTTAATTCAATTGACCGTGCATGAAAAATTAAACCAATTTCACCCCGCCTTGATACTGCGCAACAGTGGCATCATTGGTTAACAAACTAATGCCCTCAATCCTGCTTTGTGCAATTAACAGCCGGTCGAAGGGGTCTTTATGAATCGGAGGCAAGGTATCAATGGCCACCACATGTTCACTGAGTATGGGTAATTCGGTATAGCCATTGTCAATTAGACCGCGACGCAGCATACGCGCATCAACCTGAAAATCCGATCGGTTCAAGCCTCGCTTAATGGCAATTTCCCATAGACTCGCTACGCTGAAAAATAGTTCGTTTTTTACGTCAGCCATTAACTCACGAGCACCTAGCGGTACCCGCTCGATACTGTCTGCAGCCCAAATCAGCAAATGGGTATCGACCAGTAGTTTCATGCATCACCTTCGAATAAGGCTTCAATCTCATTCACACCCATCGTATTAAAATCGGCTGGTACCTTGATCTGACCGGACATGAACCCAAAGCGCCTCATTTGCGACGGTTCTGGAGTGTCGAGAGCGATCACCTTCACCATAGGTTTACCTGCCTTAGCTATCACAAAGGATTCGCCCTTAGCTGCCATCTCGATCAATTTTGAAAGCTGTGTTTTAGCCTCGTGAATATTGTAGGTATGCATAAAAACCTTATGAGTTAAGTCCAGTGAACTTAGTCTATGTCACTTAAATCAGTAAAGCAAGCTGTTTTTTTCATTGTCAAACAGTGTGCAATACTTTCCAGATTGGCTATTTATGCCCAACCCCTCGATAAGGTAAAAGTTTCTCAAAGCATTTATCTATGCAAGTGATTCATCATCACCCTCATCCAAAGCGGTATTCCAATATCCTGGTTCTGCGTACCGTGCAGCCAATACGTCCAAGTCAGCTATGGGAGTTTCAGCAGTAAAGTCAAATCTGCCGATCATATTTACATGTCTCCACGCGACTGGAGATACACTTCGAAGGACATTTATTGCCGTTTCATCTTTGGCATTTAACTTTTGATCATATACTTTTGATAGTAGTAAAGTATTGTAGTAAATAATTGCATTGGCAATCAGACGCGCGCACTCATTCCAAATATTCTGCTCTGCTTCTGTCTTCACTCTAAATTTTCCTTCATTCATATATGCAACCGACTTGCGGAATCGATGATACGCCTCGCCTCGATTCAAGGCTTTTTGGACACTTTGTCGCAAGGTGACGTCATCGATATAATCAAGAATGTAAAGAGTTCTACAAATGTTGTCCAACTCCCATAGAGCTTTTTTCGTTTGATTTTGACGCGAATAACTGCTAAGTTTTCTAACTATAGTGGCTTGCGTCGCATCTTTCTGAGCTAGCGATGCGAGAATGCGTTGAATATTGGGCCATTCAGCAATAATTAAGTCGTCGTATACCTTGCGTGATGGTTTAATAAGCAAATCACTGTATTCCTTTAGGTTTTGAAAACCAACCAATCTCTCCATCTTTTTATGTAAATTCCGATACCTTGGTGCAAACTGATATCCGAAAACTTTCAAGATGAAGAAATTCACTTGATTAGTTCCGTGCGTGTCAGTGGAATGCACTTCTGGTTTAATGTCAGAACTATTGTTGTAAAGAATGTCGAAAACGTAGTGGCTCTCATGCTCATGTGTTCCTATTATTTTTGCATTGATTGGAACGTGGTTGGCGACGATGGTATATCCACTAACACCTTTGTCTAACCCAAAATATTTTGGAGAGTGCCGGGAATTAACGGTATTGATCCGAGTTTCAATTCTCTGTCCATCGCTGCTGGAATGTATCCCCTCTCCAATTTCAAACAAGTGAAAGGCAGATAGGGTTGCAGTCGCATTACAGATCGCGTCGTTAGCTGTATGTAGCGTCTCTAGGCGCAAAAAATTACGCGCAGTGTTTAATAGTGATGTGAAGTTGAGACCAGAAACTTCAGCCATTTTTCCAATACCCATATTGGTTCCCATCGCGACAATGCACGCAAGTAGCTCTCTGGGATCAGGTTCATGTTTCACATAGCGATCAAGGACATGCGTAAATGAATTTAGAAAGCCCGTACGTTGATGAACAAACCACATAAGGTCCGCTATGCCAATCCCTGGAAGTTTTCCATAGAACGGGCTGTTGACTGGCTCTTCTTCGCTGGGGTAAAGCAATGTCCATCTCTTTTTTTCACCACGACCGATAATCTTTATATGCTGATTAACCGCATCTGTGATTCTTTGATTGACCGCATGAATTTTTGTTTCAAGCTCATTTTGGAGCAGTTCTAAAGTCTGTTCAATAGGAGCGCTTAAGATCTCAGCGCCAATTTCTTGCAAAATAGCGGCTTTATTTTCCCAACGCTTGTCGCTAATTAAATCATCCTCGAAGCGCTTGAATTCAACGCTATCTCTGACATACAAGTTACCTGCTTCCAATGCGTTTCGCAATAAACGGTACAGTAAGAATTCATAGCGATCGACGTCCAACGGATTACCCTTATCGTCGTTCTCTCTATTGACTCCTTCAAGCTCAGGAAAGAGATAAGGCTGGAGAGATTTCGGAATAATTTCGGTAGGGAATAAATATGGTTTAGCTTGCCGAGGTGATTTTCCTTGACGCAGTAGATCTTGTAAAAATTTGACGGCATCTAGAAGTGGAGCTTCTTCTACTCTACCTACAAAATCAAGCACACAAAACAGATGGCGCATATTTCGTTTAAATTGATTTGATAGCGACGCGTAATACGTCCATTCAAAGCCTATCTTATCGAATTCAATATTTTGTAAATACTTTGACACTACTGGGAATTGCGCTTGTTCCAGCAGCATGAATGCCTGTGTTTTGATATCGGAAAATGGGGCATCGTCGGAGATGTGAACATCAGTGAAGAGATTTAATACTTGTCCTGCGCCCTCGAGATGTGCAGCCATATCCTCCATAGTCTTTTGTAACGCTTCGTTGGATGCACGCTTAGCTTCACTTTCGTACTGATGAACCAAGTGAATAAAGGCTTCAATAAGATTGTCGTTAATTTGACGGAATCGATGGTACGCAAAACATAATAAGTATAGTCGCGTTACTGATGGTGACATTCGACGCATTTTGTACACAGTGTAAAACTTTACCAGTGAAGCATAGTATTTTCCGCTTTCAACAGATAATCCTGCATTGGTAAGAAAGTCACGTGCGAAGTCATGAAGTGGTTGAAAAAATTTTCGGCGATCAACTTCTTGCTTTAATTCTTTGTAACTAAAGTCCCTGGACTCCCTTTTCAAGGCACTTATACGGTACACGTGCTCATCCGCTTGCAACAGCATATCAAGCTGGTTGGTCATTTCGTCTGTTAGGTTTTCGGCTAAAAATTTCGTGATTCGATTACGTTCTTTCGTGACTGCTTGACCAACAAGATCTTGTAAGTAGGTATAACCGGGTGTGATTATTCGTTCGCTCTGCAGGTATTCTAATATTTCACGAAAAATATACTGAGGCTGTGTGGATAGCATAGCTATGCGCTGGGACTTTCTTTCTAATTCAGCTTTTATATCTTGATCGGCGCTACGATACTTAAATATGGCAAGTATAATTTTTTGGTGTTCGAGTCTCGTTGGCTTTGACAACGGTCTAAATGAAGTGACTTCAGTCTTTTCTGAAAAATAGCGCTTAACAATGTATTCGCAATCCTCCTGAACCTGCTGAGGTTCATAAATGAAGAAACGTCGTTTCGCTTTAAAATAGCCAAGTTGTAGTGCCAACTGGATAGCGACTGCAACAGTATGTATTTGATTGATTGCCTCAATCTCGTATCCGCTGAAATCAAAATATAGGTTCCTATCGTCGTCATTAAATTTGGGGAAATTATAGATATCTTCTATTTCTTCGACAGACAGAATATTTAAACGACGTGTATCAGAAGACATAACGACAAAGCCCTATCCATTTCTGTTGCATGCAATAAAATTGTTGTAAATTACACTATCAATTGAAAAATAAATGTTTTCAATATTATTGTATTTCCATTCATGTGCTAACTAACAAAATTTTGAAATTCGCATACAGGTTTTTGATAATTTTTTTAAAAAAGATAATGGTATGTTCTTTTTAGGAAAGTGATGAGCTTAAAAACTGGTAAGAGCCCCTTGAGTTCCATTAAACATCGCTAAGTTGCGTAGTCCAACGCCACACGCATTGAAGCCAAGAGATTCCCACGACTTTTGGTACTCGTAGTTGTCATGATGATGTCCATGAAAACTCCAACCTACGTCCATCGATCGAGCAAGTTGATCGATTGTGGGAAATCCATGGGGATGACAGCTAGGCGCCTCATGCGTCACCAAAATATCTGCTTTTTGACTAGCTAATGAAGCATAGTCGAT
>JAIELM010000486.1 GCA_019752975.1 Undibacterium sp.
TGCGTTGAGCAAACGGACTACTTTATATGGTGCGCTGTCCTATGCCAAAGCTAATTCTAAACTAGCAGTGGATACAGATTTAGGTTTGTTTCTGACCGCTGGAAACACCACGGCGACTAGGGGCACTGTTGGTATTACACATTCCTTCTAGTCCGATTAAAGCATATAGGAGTCAAACAGCGAGCAATACTTTCCAGATTAGCGGTGGGAACAAGCAATCGGGGCAAAATAGGGGCAGGCTTTAATACTGTTCGTTTAGCATATTTGTGTTGCATTCTCCCAACTGTCAGTTGGGAGAATGTGATCGCCAGAAGCAAAGCAGTATTAGGTGCGGGTGTGCGGTTATCTGATCACTTGAGTGCGCGCCAATTGGCGCGAACATATCCAACGCTGATCGCTGCCATACTTGATGAGCACCAACGTAATAGTCAGCGTTTGCGTAGCCTACCAGCGATGACGGTAGTCTATTTTTGCGTGGCACTAAGACTCTATCCAGAAGCGGCATATGAGCATGTATATTCCGTCGTAGCCCAAGGTTTATCGTGGATGCAAGGTGGTAATGAGGAATTTCCATTGTCAAGCAGTATTGGGTCAGACTTGCATCTTTGCATCTTTGCATATTTAAGCAAAGATGGAGAGTAGCAGCAAGAATCCCAATTAAGGTACGTGCCACCGCCCTCGCAGAACCGGACTTGGAGCGTTACACCATCCGGCTCCCAGCTTGAGTCATTCACTCTAACTTCGGTACACATTGCCCTTTGGCGTTGCTGCCGAAACGATGCAGCACGGTTTTACTTGGCTCTTTTTGAGCAATTTCGTCTTCGTAACGTTAATACTAAATGGGCGGCGGAGTTGGGTACCACGAACTACAGTAACTTTCAGTACTTGTGGAATTTATCCCTCTTCTCTTTGTTCGCTCAAAAAATAGTTAACCAAATGGTTGACAATCATCTTGGCACGATTTAATATTCAACCATATGGTTAACTATCTATCCTCTGAATTAGACCTGCTGTTTTATGCACTTTCCAACCCGACTCGTCGTGGGATAGTGAACATGCTAAACAAAGGGACTTGTACGATCGGCGATTTGGCCGAACCTTTTCACATGTCTTTGGCGGCTATATCAAAGCATGTGAAAATATTGGAAGAAGCCAAGTTACTCATTCGAAAAAAATCCGGCCGTATTCATGAATGCTCAATTAATCCCGCTGCCATGAAAACCGTCGAAGAATATGTGCAGTTCTATACGCAATTTTGGATCAAGCAATTGGATTCTTTCGCTGACGATTTGGAAGCGGAATCCCAACCTAAGGCAAAAAAGAGGAGAAACTAATATGTCGTATCAACTCAAACTTGAAAAAATCATTGCCCGCCCCGTTAGCGAGGTTTTCCGCGCGCTCTCATTAGGCAAACTATTTATGAATTGCGGTGCGGCTTCCGATACTTTACAAATTGATTTTCGCATCGGTGGAAAATATTTGATTCAGTTTAGAAATAAGACTTTAGAAAATTTCGGCGAGTTTTTAGAAATTGTTCCAGACAAGAAGATCGTCTTCAGTTGGTGCCAAGAATTTGGGGCAAATCAACAACCTGATACACAGGTAAGCGTAGAATTATTTGATGAAGGCGCTCAAACCAAACTGATTCTGACGCATGCTGGCTTCAAAGACAAAACGGTCTGCGATCAGCATGAAATGGGTTGGACTGCCGGCCTGGTCGACATGGCAGCGGAAATTCAAAACGGTCAACTGCGCTTTTTACGTTCATTTGATACTTCCCTTGAGAACTTATTTCAAACCTGTCAAAGCCCTGCTAGTTTTTTCGGATTGATCGGTGATATAGAGAAAGGTAGCGTCGATTTCCGTGTCGGCGGAACATTTTATGCACCGACAAAAACTGGTGAAATTAAGGGCAGCTTTTTAGAAATCATTCCCAATCAAACGATTTCCTTATCGTGGTTAGTCGGTGCATTTGGTCCACTTAAGGACAGTCAAGTGACACTCAATTTCAAGCCAGCGGAAAACGGCAATTCTAAATTAGAACTACTCCACGATGGTCTCTTTTCGGAGCAAGAACAAATGGCGCATCGATCAGGTTGGGAAGAGCTTACTCGAAAAATGGCCGCTATGTTGGCACACTGAAGAGAAGAAACGGCAGAACTAAGCAGCTATGTGCCGACTGGAGTCACGGACATATCCATCCATACTGCTCCCCAAATGTGACCATCGGGATCAGAAAAGTCTCGACCATACATAGTTCCATGGTCTTGAACGGGATTGATATCTGAGATTCCACCATTCGCCCCGGCTGAATTATTCATTGCATCGACCTCGTCGCGAGAATCACACGAGATATTCAGCGCGACCTCACTAGATGTGCTCGGCGGAATTGGGCGAGTGGTAAATGTGCTCCATTTTTCGTGGGTCAGCAACATCACATTAATAGCTTCGCTGCACACCATGAACGCGCCGCTATCGTCCGAGCATTGCGGACTATGGACGAAGCCTAGAGCGCGATAAAAAGCGACGGCCGCTTTCAGATTTGTTACCGGTAGGCTGATGGTAATCGTGCGTAACATAGTTTTCTCCTTTTGGGGTTAGGTGTAGTACAGCTAAGGTTCGGCAGGGTACTGCTAAATTACAAGGCAAGAGTATTCCAATATTGACGAAACATCGCGCCCTCGAACTATTTAAGCTTCAAAGGCCCAATGACTTTGTATGCGTTGAAAATAACACCCGAGGCAAATGCGCTTGAGCTGATGAGCTCAAATGTGTGTGCTGGGGTTCCCTTCGCAAACAAGCGCTTACCTGTGCCCAGTAACACTGGTGAGACAATCAATAGAACTTCATCTGCCAACCCATGTTCGAGTAGCAGCGTGGTCAAGGTGGAACTTCCCGAGACAATCAAGTCTGGACCGTCCTGCGATTTGATGCCACGCACATCTTCGACGAGATCTGATCCTATCCCTTTAAACGGACCCCATACTAGACTTTCTGGATTATGGGTAGCGACATATTTTGTAGCAGCATTGAGGCGATCGCCCATGGGATTACTCGGCATCGACGGCCAAAAACCCGACCAGATATCGTAGGTACGACGACCAAGCAGCAGATCGAAGTTGTCACCATACGCGGCGAGCACAGCGTCTCTGCCAATGGGTGTCCGATACGCTGCGGTCCAGTCGCTGTATGGGAAATCATCGTCATCGTTGGAATGTTGGATTACACCATCCAAGGAAATGTGCTCCATAATTTTAATTTTTCTCACTGCCGCCTCCTTACGTTGAGATTAGGGTTTCAATTATTTAGATACTGTAAGTAACTCGCTCACGATCACTATGGCCTATGCCTAGACTACTCCTAGATTCCTTCATCACGCCAGGCTTTATGCTGTTGTCGGGTTGTTGTCGTTTAGGCTGCGCTTAGGTCCAGCTCCCGCACCGGCCTGACTTCGATTCTGCCGTATTTAGCGGGAGGGATTTTCGCTGCCCAAGTCACTGCTTCATTCAAATCTTTCGCCTCAATTAAATAAAAGCCCGCCAACTGCTCTTTGGTTTCGGCGAATGGGCCGTCGGTCATGGACATTTGGCCGTTGCGCACGCGCACGGTGGTGGCAGTTTGCACAGGGTGTAGCGGCTCGGCGGCAAGCAGGTGACCGCTCGCAGCTAATGTCTCGGCAAAGGCAAAGCAAGTGGCATCTGGGCAAGCATTCCAATTATCTTGCGAAAGATAAACTAGACAGAGGTATTTCACAGCGTTACTCCTTAAGGTGACTTCAAAGCTGACTTACGCGCCAGTGACTGCGGCTGGATCCATCCAAAAAATCTCCCACACATTGCCGTCAGGATCTTGCACCGAACGGCTGAACATAAAGCCGTGATCTTGTTTGGGATTTGGGTCGGCTTGCCCACCAGCCGCAACGGCATGCTCTATGGTGACATCAACTTCATCTCGACTATCGACCGTAATCGCGATCAGTGCCGCACTAGTGGACCGTGCGTCGGCAATTGGCCTAGAGGTAAAAAAGCGGTATTTATCGTGAGTCAACAGCATCACGTGGATGGTCTCTGATAAGACCATGCAGGCCGCAGATTCGTCCGAGAATTTGGGATTTTTTGTGCCGCCTATGGCCGTATAAAATGCAATCGAACGGTCAAGATCGGCAATCGGAAAATTGACAAAGATCATTTTTGGCATAACAGCTCCTTAGGGTTATTTGGATTATTTGGGTAAATTAGAAAACTAAAGCAACAAAAATTTAGACTTCAAGCAATATCTCAAAGCCACCATAAATCAGGCGCTTGCCATCAAACGGTATCTGGTTATTTTCTGACGATAAACGCGGATCTTGCATGACTTTTTCCCACGCTTGATCACGTACAGCACGTGATGGCCAAGTGACCCACGAGAACACCACAGTTTCATCTTCCTTGCGTTGCACCGCTAAAGGAAACGAGGTGATTTTTCCTTCTGGCACGTCGTCGCCCCAACATTCAACCACTTGCAAAGCGCCATACTCCTTAAACACCCCCGCTGTCAATTTGGCGTGGGTGAGGTATTTTTCTTTGCTAACAGTAGCTACTGCGCAAACGAATCCATCAACATAAGACATATCAGTTTTCCTTTTTTTAGGGACTTACGGGAAGTAAAATTGGAACGCCATTGACGATCCTTGATCGGCTAAATAACATAACCCAAGCTTTTTTGCTATGCGAACTTAGCCTGGAATTTCTGGTTCGACCAGCTTTGCCAGCTGCTCAAGCGATTCTTGCCAACCGAGGTAACACATCTCGACGGGAATGACCTCAGGAATGCCGCTTTGCACTACGTTCAATTCGGTACCGCAGGCGACCGCCTTGAGAGTCACTGTGACGAGCAATTCGCCAGGTATATTGGGGTCTTCAAATTTATCGGTATAGCGGAGTAGTTGACCCGGAATAAGTTCTTAATATTCGCCACCAAACGCGTGCGAGTGCCCAGTTGAAAAATTCTGAAATGACATCCTAAAGGTGCCGCCAACTTTGACGTCCATATGGTGAACAGTACAAGTGAAACCATACGGCGGAATCCACTTGGACATGGCGGCAGCGTCTAAAAATGCGCGGTAAATTTTGTCTGGGTTCGCTTTGAGTACGCGGTGAAGTTGAACTGTTCCAGTTGACATGTGTATATCTCCTTATGATGAATGATGATCGATTTAAGAGCGCAAAAATCTTTTTACTTTGCTTCATATCCTACTAGTCGAACAGGTCAAACGCAAATCGACATCAATTTCAACATTATTTAAAATTTTTGAGAATTACTCGATTATTGCTTACCAGTGTTCGCCAATAGTGCTGTCATGTCAGCGATTCGTTTTTGCAAAAATCTCTGTTCTACACCTTGTTTGGTGAGCGCCAAAGCTCGCTGGTAAGCACATAGGGCTTCTTGGTTGCGTGCTAAGCGGCGATACATATCGGCCTGTGCAGCATGTGCCAAATGATAGTTATGCAGGCTCTCGTCTTGCAAAAGCGCCGTCACCAAAGGCAGGCCGGCGGCGGGTCCGTCACGCATGGCAATTGCCACTGCTCGATTGAGCACAATGATGGAGCTGGACTCTAGCCGAAGTAACGCGTCATACAGACCAACGATTTGTGGCCAATCAGTGACTGCTGCCGTGCTTGCCTCTGCGTGCACAGCGGAAATCGCAGCTTGCAGACTGTAAGCGCCAAAGAGCCGGGTGCGTAAAGCCTGCTCCGCTAACGCACAGCCCTCGGCAATTTTCTCCGCATTCCACAAACTACGATCTTGTTCGTCCAATGGAATCAAATCGTGCTGTGTATTCACACGCGCCGCGCGGCGCGACTCATGCAGCAGCATCAGCGCCAATATGCCCATTACTTCCGCTTGCTCTGGTAAAAGCTCACGCAACAAACGAGCCAAACGGATAGCTTCATCAGACAACTCGCTACGCGTCAGCATTTCTCCACTGGAGGCAGAATAGCCTTCGTTAAAAACCAGATAGATCACCCGCAACACGCTGCTCAAACGTGCAGGTAGTTCCGCCACGTCTGGCACTTGATAGGGAATACCCGCATCACGAATTTTCGTTTTGGCACGCACGATGCGCTGTGCCAACGTGGGTGCTGGTAGTAAAAAAGCGCGGGCAATTTCCTCGGTCGTTAACCCACAAACTTCGCGCAAAGTCAGCGCCACTTGGGCATCAAATGCCAGACTAGGGTGGCAGCAGGTAAACACCAAGCGCAAGCGGTCGTCTTCCAGTGTTTGATCGGCATCCCAAGCGGGTGTTTCATCGGGTATGGCTTCGACTTGCTCTGCAGCTTCGTCCCAGGCCGTAAAGCGCCGATTGCGTCGAATACTGTCTATCGACTTAAAGCGCCCTGCCGATACCAGCCAAGCATGCGGGTTGGCGGGCAGGCCTTTAGTAGGCCATTGCTCGATAGCCGCTTTGAAGGCCTCGTGCAAAGCTTCTTCCGCCAATTCAAAATCCCCCAACAGGCGTACCAAAGTCGCAAAAATATGCCGCGACGAGAGACGGTAGAGCTGGTCGATGGTAATAGCGATGTCTTGATGAGCAGGATGAGCAGAACGCATGCGCTGGCGATGGTCAAATTAAAACCGTATTATCAGCTTAAATGAAAAAATGATGGAATAAAATTCACACAGAAAAATTCTCGTGGCTTGCGAAAAATTACAGCCTGAGCGAATTAATAATCACCAAGGATCGTAGGTACCAATATTCCACACATGTCCCTCAGGATCTCGGCAACTAAAGCCGCGCCCTCCATAGCTTTCGTCTTTGATCTCAATCTCAATTCTCGCACCCGCCGCCTTCGCACGCTGGTACACCAACTCGGCATCTACTACGATGAGGTAGGGACTTTGGGTTTCCACGCCTCCGATTTCATCTGGCTGTTGAGTAAGCTGAGCAAATTCATTGTCGACTTGAGCCACAGAACCTAGCATGATCATGCCATTACCGAAGCTAAGTTGTGCGTGAGCGATCGTGCCGTCTTCATTTTCTACCACGAGTTGCTTCTCAAAACCAAAGGTCGAACACAGCCATTCAATTGCTTTAGGTGCGTCGCGATAGCGCAGACAGGGAACTATGGTTGCACGGGTGTGTTTTGCGGTATTCGACATAAGGTATTTCTTCCGAGTTTGCCAGTGATGTGAGTGTTGACTTCTACCGTTAATCTAAATGGTCGTTTGCAAAAAAACGAACGTGGCTTTGTTACTCTTTGTTGCCAATAGCTAGCTATTGGCGCCGCATTCGCAGCAAAACTGCCTCGAAAAGTGCATCCATCATCATGACAAATCCTAATGGGAAATGTGGGTTTAAAAAAACACAGATTGAACTGTCTCAGGGATGAAGAAAATAGTACTTACGTTATTTGTTGTGCTAAACATCTACTCTGCTCCATCAGGGGCGCAAAAGGATTTACTGTAATAACCAGACGGGTCAAAACAACAAACTCGTCGTTTTCCAGAAGCAAGCATGTCACAAGCATCGCTGATCCGCTTAACCCGAGTTTTTATCTGTTTGGCTGAAGTAATCCAATGAATCCAATCTAGTCGCGCAATAGTCGTAGTATCGTCCCACACTATTCGCGCCGCCGGAGCAAGTGCTAAGGCCTCGAATAAGTCGGATGGAATGTCGGGCTCAGGTTCTTGTTCCACTGACATAATCTGAAATGTAACATGGTCGCCGATGCTCACTCCCGCAGTGTCAAGTAACTCCTTACCTACCCTTAGCCAATGGCTCAATTGACCATCCGGCTCAAGCGTTGCTTGGAACTGATGGGTGTTGATGCTTCCTTCGATGGTTGTTCTTCCTCGTCTAGGAAGTTTGTCGCTTGCGCTTTTTGGCAGAATCACAAAAGCCCATGGCGCATCGTTTTTCGACAAAGTCGCGCGCATTAGTTTTGCAGTGAACTCAGATTTTGTGTCGTTCTTCATCATTCCAATGAACCCTCAACCGAGATTTTCCATGTGGATTTTTGATGATGACGGATGCACTTTTCGAGACAGTTTTGCTGCGAATGAGGCGCCAATAGCAAGCTATTGGCAACGAAGAGCAACAAAAATGGCCGAAAATGCGCCGTCAGCGCAAAAATAGCACCGAAGGTGCGCCTAATGGAAAATCTCGGCTCAGTAAAGTGAGCACCTCTATTTACTCAACAAAACCTGCAAACGCGCATTACGCTCAGCTATCAAGTCCTTGGCTAGGGTAATGCGGGCTTGGATTTTTTTGCTTGCGGCTTTAATGTCGATGTCGGTGGTTTTATCCAACGCGGCTTGATACCAACGCGCCCATACATCGACGATGTGTGCTTGCTCGGTG